>CAYZAH010000654.1:0-3247 GCA_964475805.1 uncultured Pirellulales bacterium
GTCTGGACGACGCGGCTCAGCAATATTACCCTGACATTGGCATCCCGCCGAACGCCGGGGATGCCCGTCTGGCGGACATTAAGATCTGGCATCTTGCGACTCATACCGCCGGCTTCGACAAAGCAGGTGGCTTCGAGCCGCTTCTCTTCGATCCCGGAACCGCCTGGTCCTACAGCGATGGCGGTGCAAACTGGCTGGCAGATTGCCTGACCCTCACTTACCGCCGGGACCTCCGGGACTTGTTATTTGAGCGCGTCTTTTCCAAGCTGGGCATCACCGAGACCGACCTTACCTGGCGGAACAATTCCTATCGCTCGGACACGCTCGATGGGGTCAAACGCCGGGAGTTTGGCTCGGGAGTCTCAGCGAACGTCGATGCGATGGCCAAAATCGGCTATCTGTATCTTCGCCGGGGCGAATGGGCGGGTGAGCAGGTTCTCCCGGAGAGTTTCATCGACCTCGTGCGCAAACCGTTCCCCGAAATCGTCGGCCTGCCCGTGCGTGACCCCACGTCATATCCCAATGCCTCGAACCACTACGGCCTGCTCTGGTGGAACAACGGCGACGGGACTCTCGGCAACGTCCCGCGCGATGCCTATTGGTCGTGGGGCTTGTATGACAGCCTGATTGTAGTCATCCCCAGTCTCGACCTTGTCGTGGCCCGGGCCGGCTCCGGATGGCGGAGTGGCTGGGATGGCAACTATGGCGTCCTCAAGCCTCTCCTTGAGCCTATTTGCCAATCTGTCACAGGTGACGCACCCTATCCGAACAGCGAGGTCATCACGTCCCTGGTCTGGGCCGATCCCTCGACTATCGTCCATCAAGCCGACGGAAGCGACACCTGGCCCATCACCTGGGGCGACGACGGCGAACAGTACACCGCTTACGGTGACGGCTGGGGCTTCGAGCCGAAGGTCCCCAATAAGCTGAGCCTCGGCTTGGCCAAGGTGATCGGTGGGCCGCCGGGTACCGGTATCAATATCCGCTCCGAGAGCGGAGAGCAGATCGGGGACGGCCGGAGTGGCAAGAAAGCCAGCGGGATGCTCATGGTCAACGGCACTCTCTACATGCTGGTTCGCAACGCCGACAACAATGGAACCCAGAGTCAGCTCGCCTGGTCTACGGATCATGGCGTGGAATGGACCTGGAGCACGTGGAAATTTTCGGAACTGGGCTATCCGTGCTTTCTCAACTTCGGACAGAACTACGCTGGGGCGAGGGACGGGTACGTCTATGTCTACTCCCCCGATACGCCCAGCGCCTACAATGAAACCGACGCAATAGTCCTGGCCCGTGTGCCCGTCGAAAGCATCACCGACCGAGGCGCGTACAAGTTCTACTCCGGGGCGGACGTCGGCGGCAACGCCACGTGGTCCAGCGATATAACTCGGCGCAAGCCCGTCTTCGTCTTCCCGGGCGGCTGCAACCGTATCGACGTTACGTACAACGCACCGCTCGGCCGCTATCTTCTCGTAACGCGCAGTCGCGCTCAGGCCGGCGGCGTGGACCAGTTCAGCATCTACGACGCACCCGAGCCTTGGGGACCCTGGACGACCGTATTCTACACCGAGAACTGGGACGTCGATCCCGGCGAGAGCGCCCACGTCCCCGCCAAATGGATCAGCGCCGACGGCAAGACCTGTCATCTCGTCTTCGCCGGCTCGGATAGCTTCGCGGTTCGCCAGTTCACCCTGACGGCGGTTCCGACCCATGGATCACCCGACCTGACGGGCGATGCGTTTGTGGATTTCCGAGATTTCAGCCGGATGGCGCAAAGCTGGCTGCAAGACAACGTCGAGACGGACATCGCGCCCGCCCCTTCGGGCGATGGCATCGTCAATTGGAGGGACTTCGCGGTGCTCGCGGAATCCTGGCTGCGCGACGTGGGACTTATCGCACACTGGAAGTTAGACGAGGCGGAAGGGCTGGTCGCGCACGACAGCGCGGGCGGCCACGATGGCACTCTCAACGGCAATCCCATCTGGCGGCCTATGGACGGGCGGATCGCTGGAGCGATTGAGCTGGACGGAGGGGGCGATTATGTCTCCACGCCATTCGTCTTGAGTCCGGCGGCCGGAAGATTCAGCGCCTTCACTTGGGTCAAAGGTGGTGCCGCGCGCCAGGTGGTTCTCTCGCAGTCAACCGGCGTGAATTGGCTGATGGCCGATTCCTCACAAGGGAGACTCATGACAGCATTGTCCCGTCCTTCCGCAGGTCGGGTCACGGAGCCGCCCCTGGTATCGGAGTTCGTGATGACAGACGATGTCTGGCACCGCATCGGCGTGGTATGGACGGGGACCGATCGTATTCTGTACGGCGACGATGTGGAGGTAGCACGGGATGAGCAGCCCTTTTTGGCGGGCGCCGAGGGTGGCCTGACCATTGGCGCAGGCGCGGCTCTCGAAGCCGGAAGTTTCTTCTCTGGGCTGATTGATGATGTTCGGATTTACAACCTGGCGCTAACACCATAAGCATCTTTGGAAGGAGATCACTATGAGCAAGCAACTGACGTGTTTCATCATCTTTATTCTTGGTCTCGCGGTGTGTGTTTCACCGGCTCAGGCCCGGCTGATTCATCACTGGAAACTTGACGAGAACACAGACGCCGGAGCAACCGTGGCGGTGGATTCCGTCGGAGGCCTGAACGGGAATATAGAGGGCGCCACGTCGGTCCCCGGCAGGCTGGGCGGAGCACTGAGCTTTGACGGCGCGGACGACGCGATTACCATCGAAGATTTCGTCCCGCCGGAGCAGGGAACCGTCGCTTTCTGGATCAATCCGGCCCTCGCCAAGAGCAAGGAGCGCATCCTCGGCGCCGGGGGCGATTACGAAGTATGGCTTCGCTCCAACGGCGAGTTGAAGAACGAGTTGTTTGACAGCGGTAGCACAACCTTGGGAACCGGGGCCGGTGCGCTCAACGCCGACGAGTGGAATCACGTGGCAACCACGTACGATGCTGCAACGACGGCCCTGGAGATATACCTGGACGGCGAGTTGCGGGCTTCAGGCCTTGCCAATAGTCCCAGTACGCCGACCGACACGACACTCATCTTGGGCCACCGGGGCGGTGCGGCCGCCGGCGAGCATTATGGCGGCTTGCTCGACGACGTGCGGATTTACGACAACGTTCTGTCGGCGACCGAGGTGGGGACGTTGGCCAGTCCGCCGCGAGTGATCGCACGCGACCCTATCCCCGTGGACGGCGCCGTCTATGAGGATACGTGGGTGAGCCTGGGCTGGACGCCGG
>CAYZAH010000655.1:0-3242 GCA_964475805.1 uncultured Pirellulales bacterium
ATGATTACGATGACGCTGTCCCTGCTGGATGTGTGTCCAGGCAGGAGCCTTCGCCGGGGACGGCCGTGCGTGCTCAGACCGGTGTCGACCTGGTCATTGCTCAGACGAAGATCGCTATCCAGCCGTTTCCATTGTCAAGGAATATCGGAGGAGAGGTCGATAGCTGGGGGCAATTGATCGTGCATCGTTTGTTCGACGTAGAGCTCGAGAAACCGATTCAGCACGTTCCAATTTTCGCCGTGGCGAACAAGGGAATGCGACACGCTACGGTCGAAGCCAGAGCGCAATCTATTGCCGAGAATCTTCTGATGGCATGGGGAATCTTGGCCGAAGGCGGCTACCTGGAGACAGCTCCCGATAATTGGATCATGCCTGATGATGAAGAAAAATGGCGGATTAGAGGGCCGTTCGCTCCGGACTACAAGAAGGATTTTCCCGAGTCTTTCCCCGCCATCTATGTGCGACTTTCGAGGTTCGGAAACACTCCGTTGAGAGTCATGACGATCTACCCTGAAGACGCGATGTTCTTCGGTCAGCCGTCTGACAAGACGGGCGCTCCCTCTTTGTTCACTCAGCAGGAATTGGCAGAGTACCTTGTCTCGCTCATCCAAGCGCATTACGTTCTCTTGGCTCAGAGAAGCAGCCAGCTCGCAGATTTCGAGAAACTCGAGATCTGCAAGACCCGCGAAGGCAAAATCTTCAAAGAGATATGCCTGCGTGCCTTGGAAGAATCAAGATATGCAAATGCCGATGAGCCAAGCGTCATCGATCTGAGAAGCGCGCTGGCCCGTGTCGCACTGAGTCAACGTTATCGTCTGATGACGTTAGCGTTCAACGCGCCGAGAGATTGGCGGCTCAGGAATTCAGGTGAGTAGTCCTTACCCACGACAGGGGTGGGTTGTTTTCCTTGGAGATGAAAATGAAAGCTTCAATTAGTCTAATATGCGGTGTACTGCTAACCGTGTTCTTCAGTTGTTTTGTTGGTGGCTGCAGCTCCACGAGCGGTGCTCAGTCACAAGGCTCGTGTTGCGGGTTGTGGACCACTTTTCGTGCACGTGGATACGAGAGCGCAACAGCGTATCGTGCCGGGGAACTTCCGGAATACAGGCTTGTCATCGCGCTGGGTTCCCTATCCGACAATGGCAGGAATGAGTTTCTGCGCGGATTCCGTACGGCGTATTTTGATGCGGACGATGGCCCGCGAGGACAAGAGTACTCGGAGATTCTTAAGCAGTCACTCGAAGGTGGGCACTACGAAGAAGCCGTTGTGCAAGGCAAGAAATATGTCAGCGGCGAGACTACCGATGCACGAGTCCAGGAATTGATCGGTGGCAGCGTTGGATTGACTCGCGGCTCGGGTCTTGGCTGGAAAGCGGGATACATCGCGGGTTTTTCCCGAGAGATGGCCAGGCAAAGATCGGGAGTTGAAGAAAACTTCTACCGACAGGCCGAGACGAAGTATAACGCGCTTCGTAGTCCGCTCGGCGTATGATGCGGGAAGCTTCCAGCGCCTTGGGCTATTTGTATTTGTGTCCATGAGATTTTGTTGCTTCACGGATGGAGCCTATGATTCATAGGCGCTCCGCGGCCAAGGGGGAGTAAGCTGTATGTTTGCGACCCCTTGGCGCGGCGGAGATAAGCCGTTTGGGCCTTCGTCGAATGGACGTGTCGGGACGTGAGTGGTGGTTTATGCCCGGCGGTCAGGAGCGGCGGGGGCGTTTGTCCATGAAGAGGGTGACTTTATCGAACGTGTCGACGGGCAGTGCTTTTCTGAGTATCTTGCGGATTTCGTACATGGGGGTGCGCTGCGTCGTGTGGGTGACGATAATGTGTTCGTTGCGGAGCCGCCCCAGCAGCGTGACAAACTCCTCGATGTGCATGTGTCTGCCGGCCTCGGCTCGACCGCTGTGGTCACCTTCATAAAATGTACACTCGGCGATCAGAATCTTGCTTTCGGCGATATATTCCAGTTGCGAGAAGTCCACGTACTGCGTGTCACCGAGATAGGTGACGATTGGAATCTCCAGCGGATAGTCGATCTCGACACCTTTCTTCTTCAGTTCAACGATTTGGGGACCCGTCAGGCCGGTATATTCGGGCTTGAGCTTCTTTCGTTTTTCGATCACGCTGAAGCCGACGGAACCCCGGCTGTGCTTGGTGGGGAAGACCCTAGCGAGCAGATTCGGTTTGATCCGGTATTCGTCGCCGGGCTTGACGCCGACGAGGTTCGCGGGTATCGGATTGCCGTCGAGCCTCGACCAGGCTTTGATGATGTCCCTCATGGGGCCGAGCAGGTTTTCCGGCGCCAAAATCGTCCCGGCCGCCATACCGCAGAAGTTCCGCTGGGATAGGTAATAGGCGATGCCGGCGGCGTGGTCCATATGCCCGTGCGTGAGCAGGATGTGGTTGATGGGAATGATCTGGTCCGGCGCCTTGCCGATATCGAAGCAGACGTCCAGTTGCGGCACAGCGACCACGGTCTCCTCGCCCGCGACGGAGTAGCCGATGACGTCCAGATCACCTATTTGTACCTGTGCTAAGTTGTGGCTCGGCATTTGTGTTTTACTACTCTTGATTTCTCGTTTACTATTGAATTCTGCTATTGTCTGCACACGGGCAATGAAACGTCGTATGGGATACTAAACAGTCGATAGAGAATAGTCAATTGAATATGGTTGCGAATCGTATCAATCGGAAGAACCCTTGGGGCCACAAGAGGTGGTTGCGTCACCTTGTGGGATTGGTCACTGCCATTGTCTTCGGCGGCGTCGTATTTGTTGTCCTGGTGGCGGCCTGGCTCATTCCAAGTGTGATGCAACACGAGGTCAGGCAAGAGTTGACGCGGCTGTTTGAGGGGCCCATTCACATCGAACACGTCCAAACGAGTTATTCAGGGCGGATTGTCGTCAGTGGAATCCGATTCGATGACAAGACAAAGAAACCCTGGCTGACGATTGGGCAGATGACAATCACTCTGGCCGATTGGCCCAGTCTTCATCCTACGATAGACGTTATTCAGATTGCCGGAATGGATCTGCAAATATCGACAAAGGACGGCAAGTTAATTCCGCCGGCGGTACGTTGGCCCGAGCCGTCCAGCAATGAAGATAAAGCACGCGGTCTCCAGAGGCTTTCGGTTGAACGGGCGGCAGTCACTCTGGTCGATGCCCAAGGTCAGGAACTTGTCTATGAGGGCGTGAAGTTGACCGTCACCAGGAAGACGGACAGCGAATATGCCTTCG
>CAYZAH010000656.1:0-3223 GCA_964475805.1 uncultured Pirellulales bacterium
GCGGCGGCGGTCCTGATCCTGGGCATGCTGTGGACGCCCGTCGTCGGCCGATGGGATACGCTGTTCGGCTATTTCCAGGAGTGCTGGTTTTTCATGGCGGTTCCTATTGTCGTGGTTTTTGTCTCAGCTTTGCTGTGGCCTCGTTCGAACAATTTCTCCGCCACTGCCACCTTGCTGCTGTGCATCCCGATGACTTTGCTGCCGGCCATCCTGAAAAAGCTGCAAGTTGATGTCAACTCATTCGTCCTGGCGGGCATCCTCCTGATTCCCATTGTGACTTTTCACGTGGTACTGAGCTACCTGCGTCGCCCTCCCGACCCGGCCAGGGTCACGCAATGGATATGGAAGCGGCGTATGCTCTTTCTGCCCCCCGAGGAGAAAGCAGGCCCGAACCCCTGGTACAAGAACCTCGTGCTCTGGTGGAGCCTCGTCGCGGCTGCTTATATAGTCATCTATATCATTTTCTGGTGACGCAGGGCTGGTTTCTCTTTGCCTTATGTCAGACGGGGTAGTGAATTAAGCGTGGAGCTATTGAAACTATGACACTGGTTTTGGTATTATAGCGCTGGAATTGACCAGAACTATCTCAGAGGCAGAAAAGTGCCGAGACGGGTACAAATCCTGTTGAGGACGTTGAATGAGAAATTCCGGTGAATGGAATTTGACTTGCCCGGATGGAAACCTCAGTGAAAGGGAGGAACAAGTATGACGTTTGCAGATTTCTGTCGTTTTAAGACTTTTCAAGCCGCCTGCCTTGGCGTGATGCTTCCAGTTTTGATCGGCGCTTGTGCCCATGCGTCCGAGATCGTGGATTTGGAGTCACTGGACCTGAGCAAGATGCAACAAGACTGGGGCTCGCCGGGAGTGAATCAGTCTGTGGACGGGCACGATCTGAGCGTTGCGGGCCGCAAGTTCAGCCAGGGCGTGGGAACCCACGCAAACAGCCTGTTTCGCATTGATCTGAAGCGGGGCGCCACACGGTTTCAGGCGTGGGTAGGGGTGGACGACGAAGCTAACGATCCCCGCGCCAGCGTGGAATTCCAGGTCGTGGCGGACAAGAAAGTGCTGTGGCGTAGTGGAGTGATGAAGTTCGGCCAAGCCGCCAAGAAAGTGGACGTGGACCTGACCGGCAAAGAGTATCTGCTGCTCATGGTCCTGGACGCGGACGACGGGATCAACTATGACCACGCGGACTGGGCGGACGCCCGGCTGACGGTCACCGGCGAAAAACCGAAGGCCGTGGCCATGACGACTACGCCTGCCGGACCGCCCGTGATCCTGACGCCCAAGCCCGGTCCTGCACCCCGCGTCAACGGACCCAAGATTTTCGGCGTGCGGCCCGGGCGCCCGTTCCTGTACCAGATTCCCGCCACGGGAGACCGGCCCATGACCTTCTCCGTGGCCAATCTGCCGGATGGATTGTGGCTGGACGCCCAAACCGGACAGATTACCGGTGCGATCCAGACGGAAGGGACGTATCCCGTGACGCTCAAGGCGACAAATGCCTTGGGAGCCGATACGCGGGCGTTCAAAATCGTGGTCGGCGACACCATCGCTCTGACCCCGCCTTTGGGCTGGAACAGTTGGAATTGTTGGGCGGGCTCCATCGACCAGGACAAGGTCCTGCGCGCAGCGAAGGCGATGGTCTCTTCGGGACTGATCCAGCATGGCTGGACATACATCAATATCGACGATGCCTGGCAAGGCCGGCGTGGCGGGCCGTTCAACGGCATCCAGCCTAATGAGAAGTTCCCGGACATGCAGGGCTTGTGTGACGAGGTTCATGCGATGGGACTTAAGATCGGGATTTACTCGACACCCTGGACCACGTCCTACGCCGGCTACATCGGCGGCAGCTCGGACGACCCGAATGGCGCATGGACTCGAGGTGGCCGTCATCGGATGGGCAAGATTTCGTTTGCACAGAACGACGCCCGGCAGTGGGCGGCCTGGGGTATCGATTATCTCAAGTACGACTGGAATCCCAACGAACTGCCCGAGACCCGGCACATGTACAAGGCCCTGCTGGCCAGCGGCAGAGACATTGTCCTGAGTCTATCCAACAGTATGCCTTTCGCCAATATTCCGGACCTGTGCCACTGGGCCAATAGCTGGCGTACCACCGGCGACATCCGGGACACCTGGTCGTCCATGAGCAGCAAGGGTTTCGGTGAGGACCGGTGGGAGCCGTACTGTAGCCCGGGCCATTGGAACGATCCCGACATGCTTGTGGTGGGCTACGTGGGCTGGGGGCCCCGGTTGCATCCGACCCACCTGACGCCCGACGAGCAATACACGCATATCAGTCTGTGGTGTTTGGTCGCGTCGCCGATGCTCCTGGGCTGCGATCTGGAGCGTCTGGATGCCTTCACTCTGAACCTGCTGACCAATGACGAGGTTCTGGACGTCAGCCAGGACGCGCTGGGCAAGCAGGCTACCTGTGTGGTCAAGAACGGCTTCGCCAATATTTATGCCAAGCCGTTGGAAGATGGGTCCACGGCCGTCGGGTTGTTCAACCGGGGCTTCGACGAGGAAACGATCACTGTGTCGTGGTCGGACCTTGGCCTGTCCGGCGCACAGAAAGTCCGTGACCTGTGGCGTCAGAAGGACCTGGGCGTATTCGCGGGACAGTTCTCGATTCCCGTGCCGCTGCACGGCGTGGTGCTGATAAAAGTCGCCTCTGAAAAATAGCCGGTTTTGAGCAGTTTCAGACGTCGTTTCGGTTGAGAATTGACGAACGTCTGTTTCGATGCGTGCGCCGGATTCTTCGCCTTTGTCATGAGATGACAGAGCGTAGGTGATCGCAGCGTACTACCACAAGCACCTACTGTACCGTGGAGAGTTCCCACCAGAGGTGAGGATAGCCCTGGTCTTCGAGAATCCACCACGTGTCTTCGGTGTCGTTGGTCGTCTCGTCCGCGAAGTCCCATCCGGCTTCCTGAAAGGTGCCGGCTTTGTGCATTTCCGCTGTGGTTGTTCCGGTGCCACCGGCGCTGATTGGTAGTCCACTCGTTTCTACATCCCAGAAACACGCTACGACATTTCCGCCCGGACTGTCTCCGACAAGACCGCCGATATAATTTCTGCTGCCACGGACTGCACCGGTACTGTAGCACTGTACCGCCGTGCCTTTTCTGTTCTCTCCAACTAATCCACCGACTCTTTCTCCGCCGCTGATTGCAGCGCTGCTGTAGCATTGGGAAATCTCGCCCGTCGGATTGTT
>CAYZAH010000657.1:0-370 GCA_964475805.1 uncultured Pirellulales bacterium
AGCTTGACTCGGACTCTCACACGCTCAAAACTTCTTCGTCCTACACATTATAGGCGTATGAGCATGGCAAACGTTACAGCTTTTTTGACAATGTGCCCGAAATCGTCGATAACGGCTGCAAAACGAACGCAACAAATCGCACGCTACGGGTTCGTCGAGGGCATATCCCGGCCCTGGGACAGAAGAAAATCGACGAGCGCCTGATTCTCCATGAACTCCGGACATAGCTCGTGGCCCTTGCCCTTGACGACCAGCACCTCGGCCCGGCCGCCCAGTATCTTGTACCGCCGGACCAGCTCACCGCTATTGTCGGCGAGCGGAACGACCGTGTCCACGTCACCCTGCTCGTGTAAGATCGGTACGCCCGCCC
>CAYZAH010000657.1:380-3213 GCA_964475805.1 uncultured Pirellulales bacterium
GGGCAAGACCCCAGAGCCGATCAACCGGATTATGTTCGTGATAGCAGACACGGAACTGGCTCTCGTTCATCCCATAGGGGCGGTAGATTCTCGCGGCGTCGAGATAGCCTTCCAGATTGCACATCGGATAAATACCAGCGATACACTGGACTCGTTGCGGATTCTCAGCGGCCCAGTTGTAGGCCATCAACCCGCCGCGACTCTGACAAAGCAGGCAGGCCTTATCCGCAAGCGCGAATTCCCGCACTACCAGCTCATACAGCTTGCTGTACAACCGCCTGCCCGCAGGGCTGCCATAAGACTCGCCCACGTCAACGCCACAGACATAGAAACCGTTCGCCAGCAATTGCCGGCATATCCAGGCGTGGTCGTCGCGAGGGACTTCCTTGCTGGGCTCCGGGTGGTGAACAAACGTCGGCGCAATCCACACCCACGGTCGTGAGCCGTCGGTCTTCTTGACAGTCGGCAGGATAATGAACCCTTTGCCGTCTTCGACCGGGAAGTCAAGCCGCACCGCGCCGAACTGTTTTGACTCGACGCACGACTTCCGGAAAGATGCCTCCGGCCTTCTCGTAACAACTCCGCAACCGGCTACGCAGACCAGAACACAACTCACCCAAATGAAACCGTATCGTACCATCCCAAGGCACCTCGCGATCGATTCTTCACATTCGAATTTTCGTCCAACACACTACAGGTGTATAAACTCCGGAAACGTCACACGTCTTTTCATTCGTTCCACTCACATCTTCCATAACGGCAAGCCCGTCGGCTCATCTAACTCGCGGTGGTAGTCAGGCCCATCGTAGGATGTGATAATGAATTCGGTGGCGAATACGGTCGTCCCCGGAACTAAATGCCCGCCGTAAGCATTGCCTTGTGAATCCGCCAGAGTAATATGGGCGTGGACCATGGGTTTGCCATCACGCAAGGAAATGTTGCCGGTCAGCTTGGTGATTTCCAAAGGCTCGTCCATTTCGAGGAAGTCGTATTCTCGGGCCCGCTGGTCGTAAAAGCCAACGCGCGCTTTCTGGACAGCGCCCAAAGCCTCGACCCGGCCGAGACGAATATCGTTTTGCTGGCAAAACGCAGTCAACTGCTCCAGTAAATCCGCCCCGAATTCCAATTTGCCCATCCACGTTCGTTGGGGTGTCACTTCATGATACGTTGCCATAACTTAGCGTTCCCAATACACCGCCCGGCCTCACATCCGGCCGATATACAGTTGTTTACTCCTCTTCCTCCGCATAACGTCGTATTCCCTCTTACCTCACGACGAGATAGCCTCCCATTCGATCAGCGAGATCATCGCTTCCCAGCTTTCTGACACTCAACGGAATCATGACCATATTGTCTCTGAGATGGACGCAATCGAAACTAATATTTTCGACTACATACCCGTCATAAAGCGTAATCGGACCTTTGATGACTTTGCCATCCGTATCGAGAATAGCGCATCGGCCCCGGCTTTTTTCAACGGCGAACACGAGGCACACATTCCCATCGGCCCGTTTGGCTAATCTAATTTTCATGATCCCCTCGTCTCCATTGGAGAACTGATGAGGGCCCGAAACCTTCGACCCGTTGGGCTGAACAACCATACACTGACCTTTGGAATCCTGGTCGATATAGGCGAGCAAGATATTGTCGTTATCCAGAACAATGGATTCGATGCCGTAGATTAGCTTGGCGTGGAATTTATGCTCGCCGACAATGGTATGATTGAACACGTCGATCACCTTGGTCTTCGAGCCGCTACAATCATACGCTAAATGGATCAAACCATTGGATAATGTCGTTGCACTGATATATTGTGTCCTGCCCTGAGCGGAAAAGATGCTCGGTCCGTGAATAATCTTGCCGGATCGATCGACAATGATGTACCGTCCATCTGCTCTGGCGCCGACAGTGCGCTGGTACGCAATCAACATGGCTTTGCCACCTGAAAGGCGGGTCACCGAAACGTCGCTGATTTGCTCATTGTCAAAAGCGGTCTTTTGAGTCGCTATTTTACCTTCCGGGCTCACAATCACGTACCCGCCCGACGAAGCACCCAGAATCGCGCCATCGGAAAAGGCTTTCACTCGCTCGTGGTGGGTCCAGCCCAGGCTGTAATAGATCGATGGTCCTTTTTGCAGACTTTTCGTATAGAAGATTCCTTCTCTGACGATCTCGTCCGCCTGGTCCTTAATGGTCCATCCGACAAAAACCTCCCCATCGTCCAGCAAAGTCGCAGTGATGCCGGACGGACACCATCTCTGAAGCAACACTACCTTCTTGATGACCGCGATCTGAGGCGGAGTCACGATTTTAGCGGCTCTCCGATCCCGATCGATTTTCGGAATCGCCTGGCGAGGAACCGCCCGTGTCGCCGGCTGAGAATAACCCGGTGAATAAAAGCCCAGGACTATCATGAGTACGAACGTCGCATGTAATGCTAACCTTTGCACTGTTTTCTCCTTCCATGAAAAGCTGTTCAATCGTTCTTGTGAGTTCGGCGACAGACTCGCCTCTATTGTTTATTCACTATCTGTTTTTTTCGCCGGCAACAACTCCAGCACCGCGTACACCGCGCAGTGATCGGAGGCGACCTTGTTGTCGATCACCCCCGTCGTCACCACCTTCCAGCGATTGTCCGGTTTGAACATGATGTAATCGATTTTCTTTCGTGGCTCGCCCGAAGGATGGGTGGGGCGAGGAGGCTCGTTTTGATCGGAGCAGGTCCACTGCCCGCACAGAAGATTGATCGGCTCGCTACCCGGGACCGCATTCAAATCGCCCGCCAGGATCATGGGAAGATCGTAATTCCCAAAGAGCTCCATGATCCGACGCG
>CAYZAH010000658.1:0-3208 GCA_964475805.1 uncultured Pirellulales bacterium
ACGGGCAATGCGATGGGCTGGCTCGACATCCGCCTGGCCGAAGTCGCATCGCTCGAACTCATCAACGTCTGTGTCCGGCGAAAGGACGGCACGGGTCCCGTCCTGGTCTTCAAGCCCCAACGAGAATATCTCCGCCATATAGACGCCCCGAAGCCCGAGGACCTGGAGAAGCTCTCAAAAGAGTGCAGTACCATGCCGGAGAGCGACGTCTTCGAGATCCGGCGGGTTACGGCCCGCTTGTAGCGGGGGCGTCTCGCCCTTGTCTTTTGAAATAGCAAGGCCGGGACGGCCTCGCGACGCAAGGGCAGGATGCCCTCGCCACGAACGCCTTACGACGCCACTACGAGCGGGGTCTCCTTGCTGAATCTTTTGTACATACTTTTGGTTATTCTCTTGAACGTGTAGCACTATTCTGGTAATCTTATGCGCCGTTGTGAACGGTGCGGAACGTGGCGCCGTATGGGGATAACGTTATGCACATGGCGAATGAATTATTGTCGGTTCCGGTTGCCACGGGGACGCTGGCGGTAGCCGCCGGGGGGCTGGGCCTGATTTGCCGAAAGGTCAGGCAGGTCCTCGCAGCGGATAAGCTCGCTCTGATGGGCATTCTGGGTGCGTTCGTTTTTGCCGCCCAGATGGTCAATTTTCAATTGCCGGCGATGCCCGGCACGAGCGGCCATATCGTCGGGGCCGTTCTGCTGGCGATCATTTTAGGCCCGCACTTAGCCGCCATCGTGATTTCCTCGGTCGTGATCGTTCAGTGCCTCATCTTCCAGGACGGCGGCCTGTTAGCCCTCGGATGCAATATCATCAACATCGCACTGGTGCCCAGTTACGTGGGTTACTTTGTCTACAAAGCCGTCACGAATGGCCGATTCAGCAGCTTGAAGGTGTACGTCGGAGCGATGCTGGCGGCCGTTATTGCGATGGAGGCCGGAGCCGTGCTTGTTGTGATCCAGGCGGCACTGTCCGGCGTACTGGTCGTCCCGCTATCGACCTTCCTGATCACCATGATGGGCGTCCATCTTCTGGTCGGATTCGTCGAGGGTCTGGTGACGGTAGCTGTGCTGGCCTATCTCCAGCAGTTGCGACCTGACTTAGTGGCGGACTCTCTGCCGGGCAAGATCAGGCTGAGCCGAAAAGCGGTCCTCGCAACGCTAGGAGTTCTTGCCGTGGTCATCGGCGCGGGATTGTCGCTGCTCGCGTCCAATCTGCCCGACGGCCTTGAATGGAGTTACGCCGAGCGGCCGGACCAGCCCGATTTCAAGAGCGTTGTGTCCAACCACGATCCCAGAATCACCGAGGTAGATGAGTTTCAATCGAAGTACTCCGTGCTTCCGGATTATTCAGGCCGAACATCGGAACTCGGCGAGGCGACGCCGTCCCAACGTGCCGGGACACTCGGGGCCGGATGGACCAGCTTTGCGGGCGTGGTCGGCTCGGTGGTCACGATGGCTCTGATCTGGTTAACCGCCTGGATTCTGAGGAGAAGACAAACACGCACATTGCAGGATGTGCAAAATCTTTTTTGCGCACGCGGAAGAAGCTAAGACCGGCCTTACCCGTTTCATGCACCACGCACACATCGACAAGTTCGCCTATCAGGACTCGGCCATCCATCGCCTGGATAGCAGGGTGAAGTTTCTGGTCGTCCTTGTCTTCACCGCCGTGGTGATTTCTCTGCCGCGAACCTCGTTGAGCATCTTAGCTTGCTACGCCGTCGGGCCGTTTGCCATCCTGGTTTGGGCCGGGATTCCGCTGAAATTCGTCTTCAAACAAATTGCGCTGGTAAGCCCGTTCGTCGTCGTACTGGCCTTGAGTTGTCCGTTGTACGACCGAGCGCCGCTCACCGTGGGCTTCGGGCCATTCTCCTGGCAGAGCACGGTCGGCTGGATGCGATGCTTTGCGATTCTCGGCAAGTTCGTGGTGACGATGCTGGCCCTGATCGCTTTGGTCTCGACGACGCGGTTCAACCAGTTGCTTTCGGGCTTGCAGCGTTTGGGTTTTCCCAGGCTATTGATCATCCAGCTTGGCTTCCTGTACCGCTATATCTTCGTTCTGATCGACAGGGCGCATCGCATGCTGCGCGCCAGGGCCGGCCGCAAGCTGAAGAACCTCGGGTTCACCCAGGAGTTGCGAACGGTGGCCTCCATGCTCGGCTCGCTTTTCATCCGGAGCATCGACAGCGCCGAGCGCACGAGCATCGCCATGCAAGCCCGCGGGTTCGATGGAAACTGGCGCACCCTCTCGACGATGCAGATTCGTCGGGCGGACGTTGTCTTTATCTTGATCGCTGCGACCTTTGTGGTAGGATTGTACCTCTTTGTCAGACCAGTGCTTCAGTAAAAGACGATGTCGAAAGCGATTGAGATAATCAGCTTCACCTACGGATATCCTGACGGCACAGCCGCTCTCAGTGACGTCACTCTGAGTATCGAGCACGGCCAGAAAGTTGCTCTGATCGGTCCCAACGGTGCGGGCAAATCGACGTTGCTCCTGGTCATGGCCGGTTTCGTCAATGGGACGGGTAAAGTGCTTGTAGATGGCCTGGAAGTCAACAGGAAAAACCTCAAGATGATTCGTACTCGACTTGGCTCGTGCCTGGAGAATCCCGACGATCAACTTTTCATGCCGACGTTGTTCGACGACGTGGCCTTCGGTCCGCTCAATATGGGCCTGACGCCTGACCAGGTCAAGGCCCGGGTCGCCGAGGCCCTCGAAACGGTCGGCCTGGCCAGGATGGCCGACAAGGCGCCGCACCATCTCTCGGCCGGCCAGAAGCGAGCTGCGGCGATAGCGACGGTGCTCGCGATGCAGCCCAAGATCATCACGCTTGATGAACCCGACGGCAGTCTGGACCCGAGAAACCGCAACAATCTGATGAAGCTCCTTGCGTCTTTGCCTCAGACGTTGGTCATCGCAACGTGCAATATGAGCTTTGCGGCGGCGCTCGCCGACCGCGTCGTCCTGATTGACAAAGGCCGGATCATTGCTGATGGCGGCGCGGCGGAGATCATGTCGGACTCAGAACTGATGGCGGAACACGGTTTGGAAAGCCCCGGGGCTTGATAACCTTTCTTGCCGACAACGAGCTTGCGAATTCCCATATCGTGTGGTATCATTCCGGTCAGAATACTTGAGTAACCTTCAATACTTTTAGGAGTGGTTATCATGACAAAGAAGACTCGCCGACAGTTTCTTCAAGACT
>CAYZAH010000659.1:0-3200 GCA_964475805.1 uncultured Pirellulales bacterium
GAGTAACGGCTGCTGTTATCACGACAGCCTCAGTCTTGTTCAGCGGCTGTACCAAAGAAGACGCCAGGCCGCTCCCCTGTCTGGAACGTGCTGTCTTTGGAGACCCCTCTCAATCGCCATATATATTGCCGTATCCCGTGGGGGCCTCCTTTCGGCTCATGCAGGGATATTGTTATGTGCAAGGCGGCCATCGAAACCAACTCGCCTATGATTTCGAAACTCCGATCGGCACTCCGGTGATCGCCGCACGGTCCGGGCTGGTCATGGAGGTCCGCAGCGATCTGCCTGACGACGGCAAACAGCCGGAATCCGGCCAGCATAATCACATCATGATCCAGCACGAGGACGGCACCGTGGCGTTCTATGCCCATCTGAAGAAGGACAGCGCTCTGGTGAAAGTGGGTGACCGTGTCCGGCAACGGCAACCGATTGCGGCAACCGGCAATTCCGGCAACACACAAGGATTGCCGCACCTGCATTTCGGCGTCTACCAGAGCTGGCCCGCCAGGGAGGGTTTTGACGTACCCGTGAATTTCAGAAATGCCGAGGGCACTCTCGACAAACGACGAGGGCTCAGGCCGGGCGGATACTTCAAGGCTCTACCGTTTTGACGCATTCTCCTTCAGCATGTTGCGAAGGTAGATGTGCTCGTTGCCGTCCCAGGGTTTGGTGCAGATATCGATGTCGCCGTCACGGTCCACGTCGGCGGCCTTGGCCTCATGGCATCGTTTGCCTTCGAGGATCACGTGCTCTTTCCACTGGCCGGCCCGGCCATCGGCGTTCTCCCAGATGAAACATTTGTGAACCTTATCCTCCGAGAGTGGTCCGCCGCCTGAGAAGGCGTCGAGGTCGCCATCGTTATCAAAATCCGCCACCGCCAGCGAGTGAAAATCCTGTTTCGTATGGTCGGCGGAGATCAGGTGACATGTCCAGCTTTTGCCTTTGCCCTGGTTTTGGAACCAGAAGACGCGCCCGTCCACCGTATCCGCCTCGGCTTCGATGATATCGAGATCGCCGTCCTGATCCGGGTCGCAAACCCAGACCTTGATCGCCAGGCCGTAACGGTCGGGCCGGTTGCCGCCGGGCGGGGTCAGGCCGGCATGTTCGGTCCACTGGAGTCCCTTGCCGTCCATGTTCTCGAACCACACGTCGCCGCGAACGACGTCTTTGTCGCCGTCACCGTCGAGGTCGCCGACACCAGCCGGGCCGACGCCGCCGTGGATACCACCGCCGATCTTATGCTCGATCCACTTGTCGCGAGGATTGGCGGGTATCTCGTACCAAACCGTGACTTTGTGGTTCGTCTGATCGCTGCAGGCGACCACGTCGAGCTTGCCGTCGCCGTTGACATCGACCGCGACGTCGTCGTGACAGACGATGGTACCGCTCTCGAACGGCTCGAAAAGCTCGGTGCGAGGCTTGCCCGTGTTGCGATACCATCCGGTGCCGCAGAATTGATCGACCCATCCGTCACCATCGATGTCGAAAGCCGTGCCGCCGACGTCGGTGCGGATGCCCTGACCCACGTCATGCTGAATCCATTTGTCGGGGCTGACGTACTCGAACCACCACGTTCTGGTCCTCTCCCCGACGACCCAGTCGAGATCGCCATCCTTGTCGATATCGACGAGCGAAGTCTGGCCCATGCTCTTGCCGATCTTGGCGATCTGGTGGCACTCGAACGCCGGAAAATCCGCAAACGCCAAAGAGGAAGACAGGCACGTCACTGCGAGGAAAAAGAACAGACCCAAAACTCTTCTACCATTGATACAAAGCATTGTAGATTCCTTCCATCAATTGTTGGCTTCAACTTAAGAACCGCCGGCACGAACTGTTCGTCCTTCCCGGGTCTCATACTTGCGCAATAGTTCGACGACTTCTGTAAATCCGCGCCGGGCCGCCTCGGTCATCGGCGTGCGGCCGGCGTTGTTCGTTGCCTTCACATCAGCCCCTCTCGCCAGGAGAAACTCGACCAAATCTTTCCGGCCGCGCAGGGCAGCGTCGTGCAAAGGTGTGTCGCCGTTCTTGTCCTTCACGTTGACGTTCGCACCGTGGGCCAAAAGCAATTCGGCGATATCCCGATGCCCGCGAGCGGCATAATGCAACGCCGTGCGACCCGCCGGGTCTTGCGCATCGACCTGCGCTCCTTTCGAGAGAACAAGCTTGGCCAAATCCATATTGCCTTCAAGAGCCGCATAATGCAACAGTGTTTTGCCCTCTCTATCCCGCGTATTGACATCCGCACCTTGCGTTACAAGAAATACCGCCAAATCCCTGTCCGGGTCCTGTAAAGCAACTGAAATCGGCGTATCGCCACGTCTATTTTGTATTTTAACCTCCGCGCCTTTACTAATCAGAAATTCTGCCGCCTCTTTGCTGCGAGCGCACGCAATAAGAAGAGGCGAGTTGCCTTCCGCATCCCTTATGTTGATGTCAGCACCTCTATCCACGAGGGATTTCGAAATCTGGTCGCTATGATAATAGAATCGAATCGCGTAGAACAACGGCGTCTTGCCCTCCTCATCAGTTACGTTGACCTTCGCACCCCTATCAATGAGCAACTTGACAATATCCATCACGCGCCTTCTATTATAGCTTTCAGCGGCTAAGTGAAGTGCCGTGGTATCATGCTTATCCTTTGCATTGACATCCGCTCCTTTGTTGATGAGCAACTGTGCCAAATCTTCACTGTTCTCCTGCCGCCCGCGAGCAGCATCGTGCAAAGGCATACGACCAAATTCATTTCTCGCGTTTACGTCAGCTCCAGCAGCAATGAGCAACTCTGCCAAATCGCAGGAGACTCTCACTGGCGTGGAAGCCATCCCGTGGAGAGGCGTGTTGCCACGCTTGTCTCTCGCATCGACATCGGCACCGTGAGCCAAGAGCATTCTTGCTACGCCCCTACAGCCCCAAACACTCACCCAGTGCAAAGGTGTTTTGCCAAGCGTATCCTTTGCATGTACATCCGCCCCATGAGCGATCAAGAGCTCGGCTGTATTCGCGTCCGCCCCGAACAGAGGCGTTTCACGATCCCATCCGCCCCGTGTGTCAACATCGGCGCCTTTGGCCAGGAGCAATTCCACGACGTCCTTGTGCTTCCGCAAGACCGCGCTATGCAACGGTGTGATACCACTTTCGGTGCGCGCGTTGACGTCAGCTCCACGGTCGATCAGGAGTTGCACAATGGCCATCTGGCCCGC
>CAYZAH010000660.1:0-3189 GCA_964475805.1 uncultured Pirellulales bacterium
CGTGAACACTAGTCTGTCCCTAGAACAGTGTCAACACCTGAAAACAGAGCAACAAGAAAAGGGAAGCCGCATGCCTTGGATCAGGGCGGACCATTGCGTGAAGAAGAAAGGAGCGGAAACATGAATATCGAGGTTGAAGTCAGTCTGTACCCGTTGACAGAGGAATTTCTCGAGCATCCCGTGAAAGATTTCGTGGACGTGCTCGAAAAGCACGGCTGCGCGGTTGAACACACGTCGCTGAGTTCGATCGTCAAAGGCCAATCGGCAAAGGTGTTCGAAGCGATACGGATGGGCTACGAACAGGCCGCCCAGAAGAGCGGATGTGTTCTGATCGTCAAAGCCTGCAATGTCTGTCCGTTGTAGAAGGACCTCAACAAAAAGGAGAATAGTCATGCCGGAATTTGGATCACCGTTTTCGGGGTTGGCAAACGGTCGGAAACTCACGGATGAGGAACTCATCCGTGCCATCCGATTCATGATCGCCGCGGAGTACGAAGCGATTCAGCTATACATGCAGCTTGCCGAATCAACGGACAACAAGCTGGCCATCGAGGTGCTCAAGGACATCGCCGATGAGGAGCGCGTTCATGCAGGCGAGTTCCTCCGGCTGCTCCGCGAATTGGCCCCAGACGAAGAGAAGTTTTACGTCGAAGGGGCGAAGGAGGTAGAAGAGGAGATCGAGAAATCGACGTAGAGCGCTCCTCCAGATAACAACCTGACCGGATCGAAGAGGACGCAGGTCAGGCCGTGCAACGTCCTCTGCAGCGCGCGTCATATGGCACGTCTGCCGAACTTTCGATTGGTTTAAGGGAAGAGACTTCCCCAGGAGACCCAGTGTGGGGGGGCGGTTACTGTCTTCCGAAAGGGGGAATGCCATGAGCACACAGTGCATCGATCTAACCGATGTGAATTTCGAAGCCGAGACACGCAGTGGGGTGACTTTGGTTTTCTTCTGGGAACCATTGGAGAGCGGGTGCCAGAGAGAGTGGGAGATTATCAAGAAGGCAGCCGATGTGGTTGGGAAGCAGCTGAGGATCGGAAGGTGTAGCGTCGAGGATTCTCCCGAGTTAGCCGCTCGGCTCACCGTTAGGAGCATCCCGACCACGCTTCTCATCAAAGACGGCAAGGAAGAAGAACGATTCGTTGGCCTTCGGCACGAAGGAACGCTGATCAGACATCTCACGAAGTATCTGGAACAAGAACCGTGAAGGCAGTACGGCAAAGCGGAATGCATGCAACGACTTCTCTGGCCGAACTGAGACCGGACCAAACGGCCAAGGTTCTGGAGATCCACGGTGGGCGTGGAATACAGCGGCGGCTGCAAGCGCTCGGCATAAGGCCGGGTGCGATCGTCAAGAAGGTGAGTGCTGCGTTCGGCCCCGGGGCGATCGTGGTCGCTGCGAGCGGGGGGCAGGCGGCCCTGGGTTACGGCGTGGCGCGTAAGGTGATCGTGGAATCGTCTCCATGAAAAAGATCCTGCTCATGGGCAACCCGAATGTGGGGAAAAGCGCTGTCTTCTCGCGGATGACGGGCGCGCGAGTGATTTCCTCAAACTACCCCGGCACGACCGTGGAGTTCACGCAGGGAATCATGAACGTCGAGGAAGAAAAGGCCGTCCTGATCGATGTGCCGGGCGCGTACGACCTGGAAGGATCGTCCCAGGCGGAAGCGATTGCGGTCGGCATGCTGAAGAACGGCGGCACTGTGATCGACGTCGTGGACGCGACCAATCTCGAACGCAATCTTGGGCTTACCCTCCGTCTCCTCGAAAAGAACACGCCGATGCTTGTCGCGCTTAACATGTGGGACGATGCCGCACACAAGGGAATAACCATTGACGTTCCAAAACTCGAGTCGGCGCTTGGCGTCCCGGTTGTGCCCACCGTCGCGATCAGCGGAGAGGGGATCAAGGAACTCGTGGCGCGCATCCCCGAAGCCCGAGCTGTCGGAATGGCGGAGCGCACGGAAGAGGTCCGCTGGGCCGAAATCGGCCGGATTGTGGCCGAGGTACAGTCTGTCACACATCGCCACCGCACCTTCCTTGAGGCGCTCGGGGACGCCTCAGTGAAACCCCTCACGGGCATTCCCATTGCCGCGCTGCTCCTGATTGTCGCGTTTGCCGTCGTACGATTCATAGGTGAAGGCTTTATCGGCATCGTGATTGAGCCCCTGTTTGAAGAGTTATGGAAGCCGTTGATGCTCCACCTCAGCGCCGTTTTGCAGCCCGGCAGCTTCCTGCATGCCATTGTTATCGGCAAGCTCGTTGACGGCGACATTGATTTTGTCCAATCGTTCGGGCTTCTGACCACGGGACTGTTCGTGCCGCTTGGCATGGTGCTGCCGTATGTCCTGTCTTTCTATGTTGTCCTGGGCTTTCTCGAGGACTTCGGCTACCTCCCTCGCCTTGCCGTGCTCCTCGACACGATGATGCATCGCATGGGGCTTCACGGATGGGCCATTATTCCGTCGCTGCTTGGCCTGGGGTGTAACGTTCCGGGAGTCATGGCCACCCGCATTCTGGAGACCCGGCGAGAACGGTTCATTGCGGCTACGATCATTTCGATCGGTGTGCCGTGCGCGGCGCTTCAAGCGATGATATGGGGGTTGCTGGGCCGGCACGGCGCGAGATACGTGATGGTTGTCTATATCACTCTCTTCCTCGTGTGGGCCGGACTCGGACGGCTCTTGAACAGTGTCCTGAAGGGGCGCAGCCCAGAGTTGATTATGGAAATCCCGCCCTACCGTCTGCCGTCTTTGCGGGCACTTGCTCAAAAGGTGTGGATGCGAATGGCGGCCTTTCTGAGAGAGGCGGTGCCTATTGTGCTGCTGGGCGTCTTGATAGTGAACGTTCTCTATTTCCTCGGGATCTTTGATGCCGTTGCCGACTGGACGGCCCCCGTTATGATCAAAGTACTGGGATTACCCAAAGAAGCCGTCGTGGCCATGGCCGTCGGGTTTCTCAGAAAAGACGTCGCCGTCGGAATGCTCGGAACCATGGATCTGACTGCCGGGCAGCTTACCGTTGCGGTGACGGTCTTGGCCATGTCCTTCCCCTGCATCGCCACATTCGTGGTTTTGTGGAAGGAACTGGGCTGGGCCGACCTCGGCAAGAGCGTCGTGCTTATGCTGGCAAGCAGCCTGGTGGTTGGCGCTATACTCAATGTATTTCTATCGTGAACAAGGAGGAGA
>CAYZAH010000661.1:0-3181 GCA_964475805.1 uncultured Pirellulales bacterium
AGTAGGGGCAGGCCCATGTGCCTGCCCTGGGCACCCACGCGGGGGTGCCGCTACGCAATACGTTAGAGAAGAACCAGTCCAGAATTCAGCGAAGGAGACGACTGTTATGGCGGAACTGAGTGAACACATCAAGACAGCCGACTGGAAGAGCGAAAAGCACGTTCCGGTGATTGAATGCCCGGACACGGTCAAGGCCGACGAGATTTTCCAGGTGAAAGTCACCTTGGGCAAGGAAGTCGCGCATCCGAATAAGACGGAGCATCATATCCGCTGGATGAGCCTTTACTACCATGACGAGGGTGGCAAATTTCCTCACCAGGTGGTTCACGCCGAGTTTACGGCACACGGGGAATCCGGGGACGGACCCGACAAAGGCCCGGTCCATACGCATCATGAGGTGGTGGCGAGCCTGAAAATCGCCAAAGGCGGAATGTTGCACGCCATGTCGTACTGCAACATCCACGGACTCTGGGAGTCAAGCAAACAAATCAAAGTTGGCTGAAAGAGTGGCGTGCCGTGCGTCTCATCCGGCGGCAGAATGTGGGTAACGTCTGGAAAAAATCGTTGATATTGCTGGTCCTGGCAATATTGATCACATCCGTCGCAATTACGACGGACTTTGGAAAAAGGCTTTCACTGTCAAACGTTCAAAGGGGCGCTTCTGCTCTGAAAGAGCAGGTTAGAACGCATTATGTACTTGCTGTTTGGGTGTTCGTCCTTGTCTATGTTGCCGTGAATCTATGGTTTCCCGCCGCGGCGGTTCTGACGCTTCTGGCTGGATTTCTCTATGGGACGGTCCTTGGTGCTCTCTACGTTGACGGAGCCGCGACCGTGGGGGCGGTAGTCGCTTTCGTAATGAGTCGAGAGGTTGCCGGGACATGGATACAGCACAGGTGGGGTGAACAGTTGAAGGGTTTCAACCAGGCGGTTGCACGTTATGGGAGTGAATATCTTATCCTGGTGCGGGTGATTCCGTTTATGCCCTATTTCCTCGTCAATTTCCTGGCCGGCGTGACGAAGGTCCGGCTCATCGACTTTGCATGGACGACGGCACTGGGTTCGCTACCGAGCATCCTGATTTTCTGCTACGCGGGCCGGCAGTTAATGGGAATTGAATCGGTGGATCAGGTATTGACCTTCGAGGTTGTCATGGCGTTTGCGTTATTGGCCGTCTTTGTGGGTTCGGTCACCGCTGTGAGGTGGGCGATGAAGAGAAAAAGGGGCTAAGCGAGTTTCCTTGTTGAAGGGGGATACGAGGCAATTGGATGTGGTTGAAATGGCTACCATGGAAGTACATCGCGGGGCGTCTGGCACGCTCTCACGGCTTTACGGACCCCATAGCCATTCTATCTCACGTTCGTCGCTTTTCACAGCCTTCCGAGGTCAATGAGCCTATCGAGCTGCTGCGGGCTGGGGTCGTTCTTCACGCCCGCGGACTTATCAACAGCCGCGTTATTCAGCATAATCTGGACTGGGTGTGGCCGTACTGGGTCAACGAGCAGTTTGACCCGAGACGGGAGACATTTGTCCCGCGGGCGTTCTCTCTGACGCACATTAACCTTAACGCACGGAACTGGACGGCTATCGGATTGCCGGACTTTTCCGGCTTTCCAATCGTGGATCCACGAGGGGCCGTAATGCCTTTCTGGGATAGCTGGGCTATCGACGCATGGGTCGCATCCGATGACGGTGCGCTGCTGGCGCCGTCGAGGCTCGAAAGGTCCGAGCAGGAATTGGACATGGCCGACAACCTCAGCGTGGTTACTCAATCAAGCGTAAGCGGATTGAGCCTCCGAAGTCGGGCCTGGGTGGACGTAATAGATGAGAAGCATCAATGCCTTATGCGGTTGACCGGCCGTTCAGTTTCTCCGGGCTGGCTCATCGTCAGTCTCAGGCCGTACAACCCGGAAGGGGTCAGCTTCATCCACAAGATAGCATTTAGCCCGAAACAGCGTGCCTGGACCGTCAATGGTGACAAGCATGTGTTTCTCAGTGAGCCGCCGGACAGGCACATCGCCTCCGACTATAGGCAAGGCGATGTATCATTGAGCATTCGGGGTTCGGGAAACGAGGCACAGCAAGTTATCTGTGACGTCGGAATGGCTTCGGCGGCTGCGATGTACAGGATCAAACCGGGCCGGGAGCGAGAGGTCGACGTAGTGGTTCCTCTCGAAAAAAGTGAGGCATTTCCGCAAGATCGCGAGCGAAATACAACGGGACCAAGTAGATGGGCACGGGCATTGCGTTCCCATTGCGAGCTGAACGTGCCGCGAGACGATTTCACGTTTCTGTACGAAGCGGCCGTCAGGTCCATCGTGCTTCATTCGCCGGATGAGGTGTACCCGGGACCTTTCACATACAAGAGATTCTGGTTCCGAGACGCCGCGTTTATTATTCACGCAATGCTTAGCATCGGCCTGCTCGAACGAGCAGAAAGGCTGATCGACCGGTTTCTTTCCAGACAAACGGCGCTTGGCTATTTCCACTCCCAACAAGGGGAATGGGATTCCAACGGGCAAGTGCTGTGGATCATGAACCGATTCTGTCGATGCGCGGGCAAGCCGCCCAAACATCGGTGGATTCGCCCGATTATCAGAGCGGCTAATTGGATCAAACAGAAGCGGCTGCCGCTCAGCCCGTCTTCACCCCACGCCGGTTTGCTTCCCGTCGGCTTCAGTGCCGAACATTTTGGGCCCAACGACTATTATTACTGGGACGATTTCTGGTCGGTGGCCGGGCTGTATGGCGCCGCTGAGATGCTTCAGGACGCCGAGCAAACATCGAAGAGTCGCGAGCTCAAGAGTGAGGCGCACGACCTGCTCGCAGCGATAGAGGCAAGTCTCGGCTCGTGCAGAAATCGCCTGGGTCGCCCCGCCATGCCGGCGTCGCCTTATCGGCGCCTTGATTCCGGAGCGATCGGATGCCTGGCCGCGTGCTATCCGTTGGATCTGTTCAGCGCAGATGATGAACGCATAGCAGACACCTGCGGTTTCCTTCTCAATAAGTGTATGCTCGGGCGAGCCTTTTTCCATGACATAAGCCACTCCGGAATCAATCCGTATCTGACCCTGCATCTGGCCCAGGTGCTTATGCGAGCGGGCGACGTCAGATTTGTGGATCTTGTCAAACGGGTGGCCGAGTTAGCTTCTCCTACGGGGCAATGGCCGGAGGCGATCAATCC
>CAYZAH010000662.1:0-3172 GCA_964475805.1 uncultured Pirellulales bacterium
TGTGGTTCCTTTACACACGTCTTACTCGTGAAGCCGGCAATCCATTTTCCCCTCCATTCGCAAACATCCATTGAGCTACGCATAAAGTGCTTACAAGTGCAAAGTGTGATCAGACCCCCTTGAAAATTCGGCCCGGTTCCACGCTGTCGAAATCTCCGATCACGATATGCTATGCTCGCTATGACATAAAGATAGACGTCCGGATTGTCCTGATCGTCAAGGCTTGCTAATTCACTGAGTGAGAGGTTCCTTTGGCTATCGTTAGCCAGTGGCCCCTTATCCGGGAAAGGCTGACAATCAGATTCTCCATCCGAACATTTCGAATGTTTCTTCGCTGAACATTGGACTTTGCAGCGCATAGTTGAACCCCCTATTAACCTTGAAAGAAAAAGAGTTTTGAGTTAATCGGTATCTCGACCATTCCCATGTAGAACTTAACTCTCACAAGTGAAATTCCTTAGCAACACCGACGAGGCCCAGCTTCAGAGGGCACACGGAGCGGGACCCGTGAAAGAAAAGTCAAGGGATCATATTTGACCTACGAATTGGCGGACTGGTGACGCGAGGAGCCACGGCCCGTCGTGTTTGGGCGGTGGATTATCATAATTTACGTTTTACAGGGGAGTGCACTGGCAAATGCGTCACACGAGGACATTGCTGCTTTCGACAGGAGTCATCATCGCCTACTGTCTGATCGCAGCTCTGTCAGACTGGGGAACCACAGGGGGAGACATATCGAGGGCAATTCTATTGGCGGTGCTTGTCTTCATCTGGCTGACGGCTATGGGCCCAAACAGAAGATTCTTTTCCTGACCCACTTCCGAGGAGGATGTGCGGAAAAAGCCTTCCCCAATAGTCAATCGCAAGCCGACAAGAGTCAATTGATGTGACTGCCCAGGACTGGATTCGAACCAGCACGAGATTGCTCTCACCAGCCCCTCAAGCTGGCGCGTCTGCCAAATTCCGCCACCTGGGCGATCTCAATGTACGATTTACTATTTTCTATTGACTATTGGACCCGCTGACGCGGGAAAGCGATATTATTGATGATCGTTGACTGACTGTCAATTCTCATTTTTGCTCTTGTCCGGACTTTTTCACGGGGCCGTGTCAACCTCTATCTCTGCGACGTATATTCTTCCGTCTTTCGAGATTTCACTTGACTTTTTGATTTAGCCTTGTATGATATATAGTTAACGAAATACTCAGTCGTTGGTCGATGGGGGCGTTGGATAGGCGATTGTGAACGGAGATCTGCGAAGGTGGGTATTGGAGATGAATTGAGGCCCACGCGGGAATGGTTTTGGCAAAACGAAGCCAATTTGGAGATTCACCGCCGGGAACGCCGAGATCGCGGAGGAAAGAGTATTTGCCGATCTAATGAGATTATAAGCACGTCTTATATTCCCTCTTGCTGCGGCCTCTATGAACTCGGCGGTGTGTAAAAACAAAGCCAATTTGACCGGTGTCCACACAGAAGCGATATCCTATAAATATTTTGACTTATTGTGAAATATCGGAATTTTATTTGATTTTAGTAGGTTTATTGCTAATATTATTCTCTATGAGAAGGAGAATGCTTTCAACATCGTGTCCTTGTTGCGGCTTGCCGATGCAGACGGCGGCCATGTCTTGTACGGTCTGCGGGGTGAAGATCGAGGGGAGCTTCAGCGAGACGCTCTTTAACAAGCTGACCCCGCAAGACCAGCAATTCCTCGAACAGTATCTCCTGGCGGGCTTCAGCATCAAGACGTTAGAGCAAAACAGCCCGTTAGGGTACGCCGCGATACGGTCCCGGCTGGACAAGCTGATTGCGAACTACAAGGCCTTGGCGAGGATGGACGCCCAGAAAAAGGCCGTCCTGGAACAGTTGCGAACGGACGAGATTACCGTCGCTGAGGCGAAAGAGAAGCTCGAAAAACTGTCGGGAGAATGAGAAATGGAAGCTGGATTGAACGCCTCCTCGGAAGAAGAGCTCCTCAAGTTGCGTAAGGAAGGCAAGATAACTGAACGGGAGTACGAAGAACTGCTCGCGCGCTGAAGAAGCCGGCCCCGGTACGCGGCCCGGCGAAGCCCCCTGCGGAACCGCAATTCCAGGCTTTTCGCAAGCGCGTCATGATCGGCGGCTTTGTCATCAGCATCATGGGTGTGATCTTTGGCCTGATACTCAAACTCCCTCTCGTGTGGGGATTGGGTATTCTCGGAATGATCATCATTCCGCTGAAGTACCATCTGACCAACAAATGGCGACGATGCAAAGGTGTTTCTTAGATCGTATCAGTTGGAACCTCTTGACCGTATCATTTGCCTCTTTCGTTGTTCCAGAGCAGGGTCTGGAGGCGCTGACAGAATGCGAAGCCGACAAGCTTGCACATATCGGCGACCATTGTGGATTTGGCCAGGAGCTCGTCCCTCGTAGCCGCCTGGGGCATCAACATAACCTTTTCGCCGTCAACATTTCCAATCTTGTCGAGCACTTCTTGAATCTCGACCAGATCGGTCACGGAGTCGACGACGAACTTGAGCTGATAATTGTAGTTGGCGATCAGCTCGCTCAGAACCGCGAGGTCGAGCCTGGAATTCTTGTGTGCCGCCGCCAGTGTCACGTCGTCGGGCACCGAGTTGCTCAGCTTCGGGCTGATGCTCATCAGATCGCACGCCACATCGGGGACATACGCGATGCCTGCGGTTTCGATGGTGACGTGCTTACCGGCGGTTCTAAGCTCTCGCGCCAATTGCGGCAAGTCCGGCTGGACCATCGGCTCGCCGCCGGTGATGACGACGTGTTTGCATCGCCTGTGCTGGACGGTTTGGACGATGTCATCTACGCTCTGCTGTCGGCCCGCTTCTTCGGACCAGGCGTATTTCGTATCGCACCACCGGCAGCGCAGTGGACAGCCGGCCAGACGCACAAACACGCTGGGCATCCCCGCCAGCATCCCCTCGCCCTGGAGCGAGTAGAAGATTTCACTGACTCTCATCACTCGCCTCCGCGCGACTATCTCCGGCGAACTCGGACTGCCGTATGGTCCTCTCGTAATAGGCTTTGTACGCCTGGTAGGCTTGCGGCGATGAGGCGGCGTACGGTCCCGGAGCCGGATTAGGGTCCATGAATGGATAGTAACCCCAGTTGACGATGCCGGTCCCGTAGCGGGCGGCCAGCCGGAGTTTC
>CAYZAH010000663.1:0-1678 GCA_964475805.1 uncultured Pirellulales bacterium
GAGAGGATAATACTGTCATAGTTGAGTTTCGTGATACAGGAGTGGGCCTGCCGCCGGGCAACATCGAGGCTATCTTCGAGCCGTTTTTTACGACGAAAGCCGATAGGAAAGGCACGGGCTTGGGGCTGGCTATATGCAGGGATATTGTGGAAAGCCATAGCGGGAGGATCACGGCCGAGAATGCCCCGGAGGGCGGCAGCATTTTCACTGTGTATTTACCGGTAGGTAAACAAGTCGCGAAGGGATCAAACACCGTATGAGACAACAGAACATTCTCGTTATCGACGACGACAAAATCATATTGGACTCTCTGTGCGAATTTCTGTCCCTTGAGGGATTCCGGACCCACGGCGCCCAAACGTTCAGAGGCGCTCTGGCCGAACTGGAGCGGGAGAGCTACTGTCTGGTTCTGACGGACGTTAACCTTCCGGACGGAGACGGCCTCGAACTGCTGAACATCATAAAGAGGAGACACCCCCAAACCGTCACGATTGTCATCACCGGCTACGGGACCATCGAAAGCGCCGTTCGCGCCATCAAACAGGGAGCCTACGATTATCTGACCAAACCAGTCATTGACGACGAACTCCGTCTGGCCGTCGAACGCGCGGTCAAACAACAATCGTTGATGAGTGAGAACGAGAGCCTCCGTTCGCAACTCGCGCAGAAACGCCGACTGGAGAACATCATTAGCCATAATTACAAGATGGCCAAGATTTTCGACCTGGTCGAAGCGGTCGCCGACAGCAAGACCACGATTCTGATGGCTGGGCCTTCCGGGACGGGCAAGAGCATGTTGGCCCGAGCCATCCACCACCGTTCCGGCCGACGCGGCAAGCCCTTCGTCGAGGTAAGCTGTGGGGCCCTACCGGAAACATTACTCGAAAGCGAGCTGTTCGGTCACGTAAAAGGCTCTTTCACCGGCGCCGTGAAAGATAAGGAAGGCAAGTTTCTGGCCGCGGACGGCGGCACGATTTTTCTCGACGAGATTGCCAATGCCTCGCCCGCACTCCAGTCCAAGTTTTTGCGGGTCTTAGAGGACAGGCAGTTTGAGCCGGTCGGCAGCAACCGGACCAGAACCGTGGATACACGGATCATTCTGGCTTCGAACCGCGACCTTGAGGAGGAAGTCCGCCACAACAGGTTCCGCGAAGACCTGTACTACCGAATCAATGTGGTCAGCATCGAGCTGCCGCCGCTGTGCGAAAGAGTCGGCGACGTCCGGCTGTTAGCGGAGCACTTCCTGCGGATGTACTCGGCACAGCACAACCGCGACAAGCTCGGAATCACCGACGAGGCGATGGAGCACCTGGAACGGTATCCCTGGCCCGGCAACATCCGCGAACTGGAGAACGTCATCGAGCGGGCGACCCTGCTGAGCAAAGGCAAATTCATCGAGCCGGACGATCTGCCGAGCACCATCCAACATGAGCCGGGCCGGCAAGCGAAGAAATACAAACCGGTGAGCCTCAAAGAGGCACTGGCCGGACCGGAGAAGGACGTGATCCGAAAAGCCCTGGAGGCCAATCACTGGAACCGTCAGGAGACCGCCAAGACGCTCCAGATAAACCGGACCACGCTCTTCAAGAAAATGAAGCATTACGGTCTCTATGCCGAGGCCGAACGGCTCTACCGGGAGGCGCTCCTGCGCTTCCAGAGACTCGCCGGGGAGAGAGGG
>CAYZAH010000663.1:1688-3166 GCA_964475805.1 uncultured Pirellulales bacterium
CTCTACGCCGAGGCCGAACGGCTGGGACTGATGTAATTGACGATTGACTGTTCGGGGGCATGTGACTGGGTAGCTGCCTCGTCCTGAGCGCCGCTCATCAGGATAGAGATGGCTCGATCTTGCGGTTCGGGACACTTTTGGGTGGCTGTTTATATACCCCTGCTTTATGCGGAGGGAGGGGAGAAGGAAGAGAAAAGCAGGGGCAAAAAATGAAAAAAAGCTACTATTGCATTATACCATTTTTGCCCATCAGGTCAACAAAAATCTCCCCAAAACACGCTGAGAAACCCCCTTTTTCCGACGAAAACGAGCATTCCGGAGTGGCACCCAGGGATAACTGCAAGACACTGCGAGGCTTCCAAAATGTCGAGGCAGACGGCGCCTATCAGATTTTTAGGAACGTTTTCTTGCGGTACATCCACCACAGGATCAGCCAGACGAGTGCGAAGCCGGCGGAGGTGGAAATGAGCGGGTACCAGTGGCCGGTGTATTTCGCCAGCCCCTGTACGAAAACGCCGGCTATGTTGCGGAAACTTATCAGGTGGGTCGCCATATAGACCGCGATGGCATTCATTCCTATGACCACGAAGCCGAAGGCCCACCTCTTGAAACCCAGCACGTCGATCACCAAATAGAACAGCGCCAGAAGTAAGAAACACAAGCCGCCGGACACGAGTACAAAGGAGCTTGTCCACAGGTGTTTGATAATGGGAAAGGCCAGACTCCACACGAGGCCCACGACGAGACAACCGACGCCCGCCGCGACGAGCCAAAGGACCTTGGCCATCGCCTTCCCGTCCGATCGCAAGAGGTAGCCCGCCATCACGCCGAGCATCACCGTACACGGGAACGTCATGCTGCTTAGTATCCAGGTATAAGGCGGATTCGTTCCGTCGATGAAGTGGCCGAGGACGATCCTGTCGATGTAAATGGCCAGGTTCCCGTCCGGCGTCAGCACGCCCGCGCCGTGGCCGGGCACGGGGATCAGCACCATGAAGACCCAGAACGACACGAGCAAGATCCCCGTCGCGACCATCTGCCGCACGACGCCCAGATGGAGCATGAAGATGGCCGAGATCAAATATCCCGCCGCGATTGCCTGGAGCGTGTTGCTGTAGATGTGCAGTGAAGATAGATCGTATTCGAGCAAGTGGCCCTGGACGACCATTCCCAGGATGAACAGAATGATCGTTCGCTTGATGACGTGGATGAGGATCTGCTTACTGCCGCCGCCTCGGGCGAGGCGTTTGTCGAACGAGTACGGCATCACCACGCCGACGATGAACATAAACAGCGGCATAATCAAATCTTCGAACCGGAATCCCTCCCACTTGACGTGTGTCAGTTGCGTCTTGATCCAGGCCGTCGCCGGACGGTCGAAGACATCGTTGAGGCTGGCAAATATTGCCCCCCCGCCGATGATCCAGAACATGTCGAACCCGCGCAGAGCATCTATCGAAGTGACGCGTTCCCGCGCC
>CAYZAH010000664.1:0-3163 GCA_964475805.1 uncultured Pirellulales bacterium
AGGCCAGCACCCTCAGCTTCTTGACCGTGCCGCGCGGGACGCCCGCCAGTCCCGGCCCGGCGTACACGTCGTCTATGTAGACAGTGGCGTCGTCGCGCGTCAAATCCACTCTGTCCGGGATGGCAGGGGGGCGGGGCGTCTTGACCAGCGGAATCGGCTCGAACAGGTCGAACTTCGGCAGCGTGCAGATAGGCAGCATGTTGTCGAAAACGTCCACGAAGTAGATGCCCCACGGACTCTTGGGATCGGGCTGGCACGAAACAAGAAAATACTTATCGCTCAGCGGGTAGGGATGGAGAAACTTCGGCCAGGACTTATTGACCAGGCTATCGCGAATAACGGTTCCAACCGGTTTGTCCCGGCCGGGTATCTTTTGGACGACGCCGTCGGCCTGGTGCCAACCCCTGGTTGTATCAATCAATCCCAGCTCGCCCATTCGCGGTACGCCGTGATAGCCGGCGATGATGGCGATGATCTTGCCGGGAGCATTGGATATGCCTCGCGGAAAGTAGAGTGCGTTGGGCCAGTAGGAATTCGATCCGTAGACGGCGCGCTGGCCCGTGCCGTCGGGATTCATCACCATCAGAGGCCGCAGGTAAATGTGCATCGGCCCCGTGTAGTCCCACCGGCTGAAGATTACCTGGCCGGTCGGTAAGACCGCCGGATGGAGGTCCAAGTCCTGGTCGTAGCACAACTGGCGCACGTTGCCGCCGTCGGCGTCCATCAGATAGATATTGCACGCACGTTCGACGCCATGCCAGCAGGGGACCGCCGTAAACGATGCCGTCGAGACGAAAACGATTCTGCCGTCGGGCAGATAGCAGGCGTCGAAGTTGTCCACGTCCGGCTGGTCGCCGCGCGAGACTTGCCGCAAGCCGTGGCCGTTCGTTCCGATCTCGAAGATTTGCCATGTCGAGCCTTTGGGCATGGTGAAGAGGAGTTTCTCGGCATCATAACCGAGGTCGATTTCACCGACAAATTCTCCATTTGGCGGGCGAAAGAGCCTTCCCAACGTGCCGCCGGGACGTACGGGAGACAGCACAGCGATCTCGTTGTCGTAGCCGGTCCGTGGAATGCCCGCATTGCATTTGTGATTGACGGGCAAGCCAAGCTGACCCCGCTTGCGCTTGAGCAGCAAAAGCTGATTGAAATCAAGTAGTGGATTAGAAAGCAGCGCTTCGCTTCGCAGTTCATTTAGTTCGCGTGCAAGTCGTACCGGGTCGGCAGTGGTCACTTCTCTCAATCGATCCAGGCGGTTGAGATACTCAGTGCCTCTTGGGTACCTTTGTCCAAACGTTGCGGCGAGGTCTTCTATGGCCAGACGGAGGGCTTCAAAGTCAAAATGCTGAACGTATTGTCCGGCGTTGCCGCGGCCCGGTCGTGAGCCACCTATCCCTGTGTCTCCTTGCTTGCCGACGGCACCCAGAGCCAGCGATATTTGCAGGGCAACCAGGAAGAGACAACCGCGTAGGGGGCGTCTGAGGAGTCTGTTCGTGAAGCTGGCTGTTCCTGGTTTCATTGCCTCATGATATAAGAAATTTGTGCCAAAATGTCAATGCAGATTGCCGACGCTTGCCTCGGGCAGGAAGGCACGCTTCAAAACAATCGCAATCGGTGTTATAATTAGTGGAGCAGTGGGCCGAGGCTGATGTGAATCAGTCTTCAGTGAACTTATTGCCCGTTGGCTCGTATTCCGTTTCGTGGTGACAACAGCAATGACAATGAGCAATATTGTGATCTATCTGTTTACTCTGGGTATCTTCCTCGTGTCTCTTACGATCCATGAATACGCCCACGCGTGGACGGCGTACCGGTACGGCGACGATACCGCGAAACGGTTAGGCCGGCTGACGTTAAATCCCATCGCCCATATCAGCCTGTTCGGCACGATCATCATGCCGTTGCTGGTGCATTTCGGCTGGGCGAAGCCCGTGCCCGTGAACTTTTCGATTCTCAGCAAAAGGCAGATCTTCGCGGTTGCCTTTGCCGGGCCGGCGGCGAATCTCTTGCTGGCTGGCGGTTTGGCCGCGGCCTTCCACCTCTTGCATTTGAGTGGCCTTCCACTTGTGGGCGATTTCGTCTTGCTGGCAATACTGTTCAACATCATCCTGGCTGTCTTCAATCTCATTCCGATTCCCCCTCTGGATGGCTCGCGAATGGTTCACGCGTTCTTGAAGTCCCCGGGCGCCGTCCATGCGTATAGACAAATAGGCCAGTTCGGCATGTTGCTGCTCCTGGGATTTCTCATCTTCGGCGGATTCGAGAGGCTCATATGGCCCGTGGCCGGACTGCTTTATGGATTGCTCGGATTACCTGCGCCCGCTTTGACCATCAAAGACGTCCGGCTCAGAGGCAACGATGGAACGAAAGGGATTTGACGATGCGATCACAAAGAGAGCTTCGTAGTCAAGTGTCTTGTCAAAAGCGCCCGCATTCTTCCTCCGGCGGCACAATCATCAACATCATCACGGCGCTGATCTTCTTCGGGCTTCTTGCCGGCGGCGTCCTATGGCTCATCAAGGGATTCGGGGACGTCGGCAAGCAGTATAACCAGGCTATGGTCAATGCGACGCACAAGGCCGAGATGGTCAGATGCCAGACCAACCTGCGCGCCATCGACCAGAATATCCAGATGTATGCGATCAGCAACGACGGATTCCCGCCCTCGCTCGAAGCCTTAGTGCAATACAGTGGAACGAAGCAGCTCTTTCACTGCCCCGACCCCAACGGCGTCGACTACGTCTACATCCCCGGCCAAAACCCCGACATGCCGCCCGACAACGTCCTCGTCTACGAACCCAAGCCCATGCACGAAGGCCGGTGCAGCGTCCTGCGCCTCAACGGTGAGCTCGACCTGCTCACCCCCGACCAGCTCCAACAAGCCCTCGAACGAACACGTGCCACCATTCGATAACCACGGGGACTTTTTGGTATAAATCTGTGCTGATTCACACAGTTCATGAGAATTCTTCGCGTTTTGCTTGTCAGATTCACCGGGATGAGCCCAATTCGGCACCCTAAAGCGGGGAAAAGCAAAGCCTCTTCCCTCGGCTATTTCTCGGTCTTCCGCTTTCGGGTGAACAGGTCGTACAGGATGGGCATGACGATAAGCGTCAGGACGCCGGAGATCAGGATTCCGCCCACGGACGCGATACCGACGCTG
>CAYZAH010000665.1:0-3163 GCA_964475805.1 uncultured Pirellulales bacterium
GATGCGCCAGGCAGCCGAGCTGGCTGTAGACGAGGTCAACGAGGCCGGTGGTGTACTGGGCAAAGACGTCGAGCTTATCTTCGGCGACACAGAAGGCCTACCGGAACGCGGCACCGCCGTCACCGAGCGCCTGATCACCCAGAACAACGTTGTAGCCTTGACTGGTGAGTATCATAGCGGTGTAGCCCTGACCGAGATGGAAGTGGCCCACAAATACGGCGTTCCGGTGGTCTTCGCCGAGCCCTGGTCGGATGACGTCACCGGCAGCGGCTACCCCGAGATCTTCCGCATCGCCCCCTCGATCGAGTACTACAGCAGCATCGCTACCAATTACATCGCCGAAGTAGGCTGGAAGAGCGTGGTCTTCGTAGTCGAGGATACCGACTACGGGCGTGAGCAGGCCGATACCTGGACCAAGCAGCTCGCCGATCTGGGTATCAGCGACGTGCAGACCATTTTCGCCGACCCGGCGACCGAAGATTTCACCCCCATCCTGCAGCGTATCCAGCAGAACCCGCCCGACCTCTTGGGAGGTGTGGTGACCGGCATCGGCAACAGCCGCCTGTTGCGTCAGGCCTGCGACCTGGGACTGGCCCCCACCAAGACCACCGCATACTATGCCAGCGTGGACGCCCAATATCCCGAATTCTGGGAGAACGCCGGGGACTGCGGGCAGTACGTATTCTTCACCTACGTCGGCCTGCCCGAATCGCTGTGGAACGACACCACACGCGCGTTCATCACCAATTTCACCGATCGCTACGGGCACCAGCCCGGTGGCGTCGCCATGGAGTCCTACGACGCCACCCATACACTGCTGGCAGCCATCGACAACGCCGGGTCCACCGAGCCGGATGCCATTATCAGCGCCCTGGAAGAAATCAAACAACCCGGAGCTCTGGGCGATATCTGGTTTAAATATACCTCCCAGAATCCGGTCCCGGCAGGCGAGCCGGCCTGGATGTGGCACCAATGGCCCACTCCCAATGTTTTCATCCTGCAGTACACCCAGCCGAACCAGACCGTCGGCGAAGCCAATGTGGTTTTCCCGCTCGAGCGCGCCAATGGCCAGGCGCGTGCCGATCTCGCGCGTCCGCTCCGTCACCGATACTAACATGATGTTCATGATGCCGATCCCGCCGACCAGAAGACTGACGGCGGCCACCGCCCCGAGCAAGCCGGTGAGCACCTGCGTGGTCCCGGTGAGCATCTTGGTGATCTCCTTCATGTCCATCACACTGAAGTCATCGTCCGCGTTGGGCGCGATGTGCCGGCGGGACCGCATCAACCGCTCGATGTCACGCTGAGCTTTCTCCGTGGACGCTCCGTCCCGGACGGAGACCTGGATCAGGCTCACGTACTGATTGCCCGAAATCCGTCGCTGGAAGGTCTGCAAGGGTATCAGGACGACGTCGTCCTGGTCCCGGCCCATGCCGCTCTGGCCCTTGGCCTCCAACAGACCGGTCACCTGGAACGAGAGCTTGCCCAGGCGAATTCGGCTGCCCAAGGGGTCCAGCCCGCCGAAGAGCTTCTCGCGCACGGTCGCGCCCAGGATGCAGACGGACGCGCCGGCGCGCAGCTCGCTGTCACTGAACAGCCGGCCCGACTCGAGTGACCAGTTGCGCACTTTCAAGAATTGGTCGTTGGTCCCGGTCACGGTCGTGGCCCAGTTCTCATTGCCGAGAATGGCCACGGCCGACTGGCTCGACACCGGGGCGACCGCGGCGACGGAGGGCACCTCTCTGGCGATAGCTTCGGCGTCCTTCATTCGGAACGGCGCCGCGGACGTCTGGCCCGGCCCCATGCGCTGGCCCGGCGTGACCATCAGCAAGTTGCTGCCCAGGCTCGCGATTTGCTGTGTCACCTGGACGGTGGCGCCGCCGCCTAACGTGACCATCGTGATGACCGAGGCGACGCCGATCACAATGCCAAGGATCGTCAGAAACGAGCGCATAACGTTGCGCCGGATTTCACGCAAGGCCAGAAGAATCGTGTCCCACAACATTACGTCGGTCCCCCATTTCGCTTATCGGATTCGACCAGACCGTCCAGAAAGTGAACGATGCGCTTCGCATACGTCGCCATGTCTGACTCGTGCGTCACCATGACTATGGTAATGCCTTGCTGGCGGTTGAGATCGACGAGCAACTCCATGATTTCGTGGCTCCGGGCCGTATCGAGGTTGCCCGTAGGCTCGTCCGCCATCAGCACGGCGGGCCCGGTGACGATCGCACGGGCAATCGCCACGCGCTGTTGCTGACCACCCGACAACTCGCTGGGCGCGTGCTTTTCCCATCCTTTGAGGCCCACGGCGTCGAGAGCGCGACGCGCCTGCGCCCGGCGCTGGCGGGATGGGGTGCCGCGATAGATCAAAGGTAGCTCGACGTTCTCCGTGGCTGACGTCCGGCTCAGCAGGTTGTAGCCCTGGAATACAAATCCCAGGTAGTGACGGCGCAGCCGGGCGCGCTGGTTGCGGTCCAGTTTGCCAACGTCCACGCCCTTGAAGAGATATGTCCCGCTCGTGGGGGTGTCGAGACAGCCGACGATGTTCAAACAGGTGGATTTTCCGGAGCCGCTCGGACCCATGACCGCGACGAAATCGCCTTCCTCAATTTGCAGGTCGATACCACGCAGCGCAGCCATAGCCGCCTGGCCTGTGCCGTAGACCTTCGTCACGCCGTTCAGCTCGATACAGGTTTGTTTGTCCATTTGGTTTGAGGCCATCATATTTATCCGCCCGTCGTAGCGACGTCGATAATCACCGCCGTCCCCGGCGCGACATTTCCGCTTGTGACTTCGGCCATTATTCCGTCCGTGGCCCCGATGGTGACGGGGACCGCCACAGGCTGGCCATCCTTTAGAATCCAGACCTTCTGTTGTCTATTCTTGTCGTTACCATTCTCCGGCGGCTTGGACTCGCGCATGGGCGGACGCGGGAGCATCGCCCCAAGGAGGCCGCGGGAAGGCCGCTTCTCGGCCGGCGCGGGCGGTACGAAGCGCAGCGCCGCGCTCGGCACGAGAACCGCGTCTTCCACCTTCTTGACGGTGATATCCGCGGTGGCGGTCATTCCCGGCCGCAGCGACAGATCCGAGTTATCCACCCGCAGCAGGGTTTCGTACGTCACAACGCCCTCCACGGTCTTGGACCCGTAGCGGATCTGCG
>CAYZAH010000666.1:0-1508 GCA_964475805.1 uncultured Pirellulales bacterium
AAGGGGCAACCCGTTGATCATCTGGGGAGCTTCCGTTGGACCTTTCGACCGGCGCCCCGGTTTTGCCAAGGTGGTCCACAACCATCTGAAGCAGGAAGTCACGGCCATTTTTGTCCGAGAAGAGCGGTCTCGCTCCTATCTTGATCAGCACGGAATCAATCGGAACGTCCATGTCATGCCCGATCCGGCTTTTGTCATGGATCCTGAATTGGCCGAAGACTCGGATGTGGGATTTCAATTGCCGGAAGGGGCGATCGGTTTGAACCTGAGTCCGTTGATGGCGAGATACGTGACGAATGGGGATGAACTGGCATGGGAGAACGTCGGAGTTGAAATCCTGCGCCACCTGATGCGAGTCCACGACCGGCCGATAGCGCTGGTTCCACACGTGACGAGCCCGCACAGCGACGATCACCTGTTTCTGAGCCGCATCAAGTCACGGTTGGGCGAAGACAGGGTGCTGATGTTTCCAAGGACTCTCTCTGCTGCAAAAACCAAGTACGTCATATCGAGGCTCTCATGTCTTGTTGCGGCCCGGACTCATGCGACGATCGCATCCTTCTCGGCCTGCGTGCCGACGGTGAGCTTGGCGTACAGTGTGAAAGCCTGGGGAATTAACGAAACGTTGTTCGGCCATACCGATTACGTGGTAGGTGCTGCGGAAGTGACGCCGGCAAGAGTGGCAGAAGTAGCAGGCCGCGCTCTCACGGACGCTCAGGCTATCAGGGAACGTCTGGCCGCTAAGATGGCGACGATCTCGATCGAGGCCATGGCTGCCGGGCACAAACTCAAGAATATCGTTGCCTGCAACTGACAGGCCATTGGGGACAAGTATTATGAGCCAGCCGTGTGTGAGCGTGGTCATCCCGCTGTTCAATAAAGAGCCTTACGTCGCCCGGACCATTGAGTCGGTTCTCGTCCAGACCTTTGAGAACTTCGAGGTCATTGTCGTCGATGATGGCTCTACGGACGACGGCCCAGGCATCGTCAGCCGTATCCATGATCATCGGGTTCGGCTCATCCACCAGCAGAACGAAGGGGTTTCATCGGCCCGAAACCGAGGAATCAAAGAAGCGGCAGCGGATTTGATAGCGTTTCTTGATGCCGATGATGTATGGATGCCGGAGTTTCTTGCCATCATTATGAGACTCAAGGCGGTCTATCCGGCGGCCGGGGCGTATGTAACAGCTCATAGAATCTCAAAGGGCGATGATGTTCACCGGAATGTGATCGCCCCCGGTTTTGCCGGTGCCAGCCGCATGGGCTTGGTAAGCGACTATTTCGCATCCGCGCACAAGATGTTTATCCACACGTCTTCGGTGGCCGTCCAGCGCAAGGCGTTTGACCGAATAGGTGGATTTCGCGTAGGCTATGCGATGGGCGAAGACGTCGATATGTGGTTCCGTATTGCAGCTTACTATGACATCGCATATTGTTCGACGGTGGCCTCGGTGTGGAGATATACCTGCAAGACGAGGCTGCCCGAGGACCCCACCGACCTGGCCCGC
>CAYZAH010000666.1:1518-3162 GCA_964475805.1 uncultured Pirellulales bacterium
GTGGTGCCACCGGAGCAGCCCCTCGACCGCCACGAGGCTGCCCGAGGAGAGGTCACCTCTGAGTGAAAGCATGAGGGCGATCGAAGCATCGAGCGAAATGCCGGCAGAGATCAAGAAACAGGCAAGGCTGTTCTGGACGAGAATACTCATGTGTGATGCCAGGGAATTTTGCTTGGCGGGCAGAAAAGATATCGCTCGGCGTTTGCTGCGGGAAACGAACTATCTAACATCACCCTTGAGCATGGCACACACAGTCGCGTTTATGGCCTTGCCTGTGTCTCTGCTGACAGGCCTGGCACGACAGCGGGTCTGGCTGACACGGATAATTCTCAAGAGCGCACAGATTGTATCACGAACCAGAATGCAGGTGTATAGGAATGTCTAAAGTGATGTCATTCTCAGGAATCTCTACGGCAAGGTTTCCTATTCGAGTATTGACAATCGCATGGCTTGCGAGTTCATGTCCGGTGTGGGCATCGGTAGCACAGGTAGCTACGAGTGACGGCCTTATGCTTGGCTTTGGGTCTCACGGAGAGGTCACAAGCTGCTGCATTGACGGTCGTGAGTTGCTTCGTTCCGGCGCTCGCGGCGGTCTGTTCGTTGCCGACGTCGAGGACATTCCGGCGCAAGAGCCTTCACTCGGAGAGAACCTCAGCTTCGAACAAATCGAATTAGGAAACCCTGTGGGCTGGGACGTAGGCGAAGACTGGCAGGTCGACCACCAGATCGCCCATGCAGGCAGGAATTCGATGCGCGTTAGCGTGCGCGATTCTCACTCAGGCTCGTTGGGCATAAGTGTGCAAGTCAAGCCGAATACGCCTTACCGCGTGGCCTTTTGGCTGCGCACAGAGGGATGTGCACCCAGTTTCTATATCGAACAGTACGACGCACAAGGAAAATGGCATCGTGATTATCCACAGATCGTTGTTAGTCATAACCGAAAAAACGAAGACTGGTTTGAGCTGAGCCGCTCCTTCACCACAGCATTTTGCTGCTGCATGATCTGGGTACGTTGCGACGTCTGGGAGCAGAACGGTACTGCTTGGATCGACGACGTATCAATTGTTTGTCTGGAGGATGACTACATATCCCCCCAACGGCTGGCCGAAGGAGGCGTCCGTTCAACGTCGGACCGTGTGGAACAAGTATGCGACCTTGCCTCCCTTTCCTTGCAGCTCAAGATGGCATACCGGGCCGGCCCGGATATGATCACCGTTGACGGTGATATTGAAGACACCTCAGGTCGTGACCGCGCCGTGGCTTTGTCGTTTCGGCTCCCCATAGATGCCTTAGGATGGAAATGGTACAACGATATTCAGAATGAACAGGTCATCGAGAACGATGTCCTGTATGGGCCGGCCCGGTTGCTGGACGGGATAGATCCGACGCAGCGTAGGACCGTTGCTCTGTATCCTTTCTCAGCCACGGGAAATGGGCAAATGGCGCTCGCGTTGGCTGTGCCCATGGACCAGCCAAGAGCATTTCGTCTCTGCTATGACTCCAAGGTGGGTTACTTCATCAACTATGAGTTTGCCCTTACTCAGGCGGCGAAGAAGTTCCCGGGTAAGGCTGTGTTCCGGTTTTTTATCTATCGCATTGATTCTCAGTGGGGATTCCGCTCCGCTGCCAAACGGTACTACGAGT
>CAYZAH010000667.1:0-3148 GCA_964475805.1 uncultured Pirellulales bacterium
CTATGCTGAGCAAAGTTGTAAAAGAGAGTTCAGATTTGATCCGAAAGGTTTGGAATGAATATTTCGATTAAAGAGCCGGCCGCAGCTAGTGTCAGGTTCGATGAGGATAATATGTGGGTCGAGCTTGCTGATGGAAGGATGCTGGGCGTTCCGCTGGCTTATTTTCCCCGTTTATTAAACGCCTCCGAGCACCAGCGACAATCATTTACGATTAGCGGCGGTGGCACCGGTCTGCACTGGGAAGAAATCGACGAGGATATCAGCGTCAAGGCTTTAATAATGGGCGTTGGGGATAGAACAAAGCAGCGGAGACGCGATTCGGAGAAAGCTGAGTAAAGAGTCCGAACGGAGACAGCTACAAGTCAATTTCTTTTGCTCATCACCTCTTCATCGTGTCGCGTCATTTTGTCTGGATTCTCAATGCACTTATGGCATAAGTACGGCAATATAAGCATAACAACGCTAGCGACAATCTTCGCCTTTCACCTCCAAATTCTCCCGTACTGCAGACAGTTGTGAACGGCAGTTTATTTTGGCTTCGCTCCCGGAGGTGGAAAGGCGGCTGCGGCATCGTCCAAGACGAGCACCCAGTCCTGGTTTAGACCGCTTGTTGGGGGTGTGAACTTGTGTGCCTCCTTAGTATGAAGCGTGGCAAAGGGCGTTCGGGTTTGCTTGAATTTCGCGTCGTAGAGCAAGCCGTCTCGCGGGCTGTACCACCAGGCATTGATCGTCGCCCCCGACATCTTCGATAAGTCAACGTCAAGAGGCTGGCCCATCGTGGAATAAACCAAGGCGCAGCTCCCATTTTCCGAGCGCAGTACGGCGCGGTAGGACGGCTCTTTGCCGGTACTCCCGGCCTCGGAGCGCAACATCGACTGGTCGGGCACCAGTGTTAGTATCGGCCTCGATTCCATCAGGTAGCGCAGATGCTGCATGTCGGACGCGCCCTCGTACTCCAGCGCGTTTTTCCATTCTCCGCCGCACTGCCAGACGCGATTGGCGCCGTATGTGAATCCGAACCCTCCTGAGAATACCGACCAGTAACCTTCGTAGCGGCACTTCCAGGCCGATGACGTCGGCGGTTCGGGCCGATTTTCGTAGCCGGGCTCGCCGTTCAGCACCGGTTTGGCCGGCGTCAGCTCATAATCGGAATGAATCCGCGTCACGTCAGCCGACTGGTGTCCCCAGGTCTGCTGCATGTTGAAGTCGAGCCAGGCGTCGTGATGAAAATCGTCGGAGGACGTGCCGACGGGGTGGATCGTCATCAAGTGCCTGCCGCCGTGTCCCTCCTCCAAGCCCCGGGCGATGGCACGGATCAGCTCCCGCTGCTCGTCGGAGATCGCCTGGTTATTCTTTCTCCAGTTCTTCTCGATCTTCTCGTATTCGCCGGTGACCAGCCAGATCACGTTGTCGCGGGATTTGTAGCGCTCCCCGAGGAGTTTGCCGTACCGGTAGTTGTTCTTGAGCGGATCGGGAAACAACGCCCCGGCGTCCTGGCCCCACATCGTGGCCATCGCTATCGCCAAGCCGTGTTTGCGGGCCGTCTCGATAATGAAATCCACGTGGCGCCAGTAAGCGTCATTTAGCGTGACGGGGTTCAGGCTGGTAAACGGCTCCTCTCCAGCGTAGTTTTCCATCGGCCGGCCGTGCAAGTTCGTGGGATCATTATGGTGCACGCGGATCGCCATCATCTGCACGATGGTAAAGCCCTTGTTGCTGCGATTGTCCATGTAATACTCCACGTCCTCCGGACCTCGCGTCACGAGCACCCAGGCCGTGTCGCCTAACCAAAAGAACGGCTTTCCATTATTGAGCATGTGATGCCCCGACGTCGTGAAATGGAACGCCCCCGAATCCTGGCTTCCCATAACGACGGCTGCCAGATTGAACGACGCTGCGAAGACGGCCAGCCTAAACAGCTTACACATCCGGTTTTTTTCAAATGTTTCTTTTGTCACTCTACATTCTCCTTGATACGTATCCCTAAGCGCGGCAACGTGCCGGCTAACTGATGACCAGCTTTATGAATATGAGACCGGTACTTTCCTCGACAATAACCTCGCCGCCGGAGTCATATCCTTTTGGCCGAACTCTGTATCGTTTTGCGGCGTCTCTTATCTCTTGCCGATACCACGGCGGCGCCGTTTCGTCCTTATTGACGTATTCATGGGCATCATGATACGGCAAACCGCCTCCCGCGTCACGGGGGAAAAACAATCGCATCTTCTCATGCGAGTATTCTTCGTATTCCGTGCCCTCAAGGACCCCAGACCTCGTGAGAAACGACTTGATCTCAATGGGATCCGCACGGAATCTTAAGTATTCCTCTCCCGAGAACGGCGTGTACCAAGCCAGTACTTTGATTCGGCTCGCCGATGCAGGCAGCGGGGCGAACTGAGCACCTGCCAGAATCTTCTGAGCACGCACCGAGGGCAGCGAGTTATACAGACTCACTCCGCCCATCAATACCGCGAACGCAACGGGCAGACCAGTCAACACAACGCGCCTTCGAGAACTCATCGAAACACGGCCCAGGAGTATGCCGTAGAGGCACAAGAGGAGGCTCCAAAACCACCAGCCGACAAACCTCGACACAAGCCCCGAACCCAGCCGGCCGAAAGGTGTGCCGGTTATCTGCCTGAGCGTCACAGGTCCGGCGTAGTACAACAGAAACAACAGAAGAACGCTCAGGCCGACAAGCTTGTTGCTTGGCAATCGCTTCATACTCGGAAGGTAACGTTCATGTACCCGACCTTTGATCTGGCGGTGAGTGGTGCCATATGCAATCGCGTGCTCCTCACCGCACTCTTCATGCGCATTCTAACTCGCCACCTTGTCGTTGTCAACGCTTTGGGCATGCCCGTCAACGCGATCCCGTTCCCCAAGCCGGCGGAATTTTGTTGCAAAATGAGGGTTTGACAATAGTATAGTGGGGATGCTCGTTACGTTGCATAAGTACATATTCCGTGAGCTTCTGCGGGTCTTTCTATTCGCGGCGGTCGGGCTGACGCTGATTCTCAGCCTGGGCAGTATCTTGCAGCCGGTGCAGGAGTACGGCGTCGGCCCTCGGCAGGTCGTCCACCTGATGGGCTATTTCCTGCCAATCACGCTGACTTTCGTGTTGCCGATGGCGGCCTTGTTCGCCGGA
>CAYZAH010000668.1:0-3144 GCA_964475805.1 uncultured Pirellulales bacterium
GGCGGCATGTACAGCGACTTCTACATTCACCAGATCGACGAGTGCTCCTGGATGAAAGGCGCCTGGCCCGTCGAAGCCCAAGCCTCGGGCGGCCGGCACTATCGAGGCAGCTCCGTCGATCAGAACTTTGACAACTACTCTATGGAGTACACTTATCCGGATGGGACCAAGCTCTTCTACTATGGCCGCGCGATGAACGGCTGCAAGGGCGCGTTTTCCAGCTACGCCCACGGCACAAAAGGCTCAGCCATCATCACCACGTCGAGCCATTATCCCGGCAAGGTGCGCACCTTCAGAGGTCAGAATATGACGAATGAGAACCTGATCTGGAGGTTCCCACAGCCCGAGCCGAATCCATATCAGCTCGAATGGAACGACCTGATCGACGCCATCCGCCAGGACAAACCCTATAACGAGGCGGCCCGCGGCGCCGAAGCCAGCCTGGTCAGCACGATGGGCCGGATGGCCGCGCATACGGGCCAGGTGATTACCTTCGATGAAGCTCTCAACTGCGAGCACGAATTTGCCCCTGACGCGGACAAGTTCACGATGGATTCGCCCGCGCCACTGCGTAGCGATTCCGAGGGCAAGTATCCCGTTCCGCAGCCGGGAATCATCAAAGATCGTGAATATAAGGAATTCGCATGAGTGAGAAACAAGGAGAGACTATGGCACGCTCAGACAACATTGACAGGGAGGCGGGCACGACGCGACGCGAATTCCTGAAGGCGTCAACGGTCGCCGCCTCGGCAGCGGTTTCGGGGTCGCTCGGGATTGGTCATCGCGTGTTTGCCGCCGGCAGCGATATCCTTCGCGTCGGGATGGTCGGTTGCGGCGGACGCAACACGGGCGCAGCCGCCCAAGCCCTCACGGCGGATTCAGGCGCCCGGCTGGTGGCCATGTGTGATATCTTCATGGATCGAGTCAAGGACAAACGTCGAATACTCAAGCAACAAAAAAGTGATCAGGTAATCGTGGATGACGATCATTGCTTCGCCGGTTTCGACAGTTACAAACACGTGATCGAGGCGTCGGACGTCGTACTGATCGCCAACGCGGCGAAGTTCCATCCGCTCCATACGATGACCGCAATCGAAGCCGGCAAGCACGTATTCACCGAAAAGCCTCACGGTATCGATCCGGCCGGGGTCAAGCTCATGCGCCAGGCCGCCGAGTTGGCCAGGCAAAAAGGACTGTGTCTTGCGTCGGGCCTGCAGAGCCGGCACCACACGGGTTACGCTGAGACTGTCCAGCGGATTCACGACGGGGCGATTGGCGACGTCATTGCCATCGAGGAGAATTTCCTTCGCGGTCCTTACGGCGTGGTTGAGCGATTACCGGGCCTTTCAGAGGTCCAGTGGCAATGCAGCACGCAATACCATTTCCGTTGGCTCTCCGGCGACGACGTACCCCAGTCGCTCGTACACAATATGGACCGTGCCAGTTGGGTTCTCCATGACCAAGCCCCTGTGAAATGTCACGGTCTGGCCGGACGGTCTTCGATGACGGAACCGATCTACGGAGACGTGTTCGACCACCATTCAGTCGTTTATGAGTTTGGTAACGGTGTGCGCGTCTACGCTCTGTGCCGAACGACGAATGGTTGTTACAACGACTCGTCGAGCACCGTGCTGGGCAGCAAAGGCAAAGCCTCGATTACACGCTGTCAGATCTGGGGTGAGAACAACTGGCGGTGGACGGGTCGATGTGATCCGTATCAGATCGAGCACGACGTGCTCTTCAGGGCGATTCGTTCCGGCCAACCTGTTAATAACGGTAACTACATGACGCGAAGCACGATGACCACCGTTATGGGACAGATTTCCTGTTATACCGGCGAAGAAGTCACCTGGGAGCGGATCAATCAGTCCGATTTCTATTATCCGCCCAAGCCGGAAGATTGTCACGACGGTATGGAACCGCCGGCCAAGGCGGGGCCTGACGGCAGTTATCCTGTCCCGAGACCTGGTTTTACCAAGATGATTTGAGGAGAAAGAACATGATGAGTCGCAAGTTGATACGTATCGTTGTAGCAGTGGTTTGCCTGGGAATTCTGACGAAAACCGAGGCCAAAGCTTCACAGAGCAAACTCCCGAAAAAATACACAGAGACAGTTACCACAAAGACGGGCGAGAAGATGTCTTTTGACATGGTCCTTATCCCGGGGGGGACTTTCCTGATGGGCAGTCCCGAAAGCGAACCCGGGCATAAAGAGGACGAAGGTCCCCAGCACCAGGTCCGACTGGATAGTTTCTATCTCTGCACAACCGAGGTCACGATACAACTTTTTATGGCTTACTACGTGGAAACGGTTACAGGCAAAAAGGATTTTATCACGACAGACGAAGAAAAGAAGGACGATGTGGACGCGGTTACCGGGCCAACGCCGGTTTATGGTGATATGACGATGGGCTATGATGAAAAGCACCCGGCCATGGGAATGACCTGGTACAATGCCATGGCGTTCTGTCGGTGGCTCTCAGAAAAGACCGGCAAGCAATATCGTCTGCCCACGGAGGCCGAATGGGAATACGCCAGCCGGGCTGGGTCAACGAGCACCTTCGGTGTTGGCGATGATCCTGAAAAGGTCAAGGATTACGCCTGGTATGATGATAACGCCGACAGTGAAACTTCGCAAATAGGCAAGAAGAAACCCAATGCCTGGGGCCTTTATGATATGTCCGGCAACGTTCGGGAATGGGTATATGATTTCTATAGTCCCATGGCCTACAAGGAAGCCGCCAAGCAAACGCCAGCGGTTAATCCAAAAGGACCTAAAACCGGGAAGGTGCACGTTGCCCGTGGTGGCGACTATAGCAGTCCGGCAGAAGATCTGCGTTCCGCCGCACGATCTTTTGAGGAACCTTGGTGGCGGTCGGGCGATCCACAGATTCCGAAAAGTAAATGGTGGCTGCCCCAGATGGAGTTCATCGGTCTCAGAGTGGCTCGATCTGTGGACAAAGACAACGCCAAATAGTCGGTTGGGTGTTCGTTCACTCGGAGCAATGCTATGAATGGGAAAACTGTTTGCTCATTGCTTGTTGTTCTGCTATTTTGCCTAGCTCCGGTTCGCTCTGAAACAAATAAGGGCGAATCGAAAACACTTGACACCGATCCGAACTTGGTCGGCTGGTGGAAATTCGA
>CAYZAH010000669.1:0-3140 GCA_964475805.1 uncultured Pirellulales bacterium
GGAGCATGGCGATTGTTGTCCGATTCAGGTGAGCCTCCACGATTGACAGGCAAGGAACCAACGGTTACTGAAATTGAAGTGGCAGCCGACCGCGTCGCCATGGCGGCGCAGTTGTTAGCCGTGGCGGATTTACTTTCTTCGCAGCCGGGCGGTCAATCCTATGCTGCGAAACGATACAATGATGTCATCAAGTCATTCCCTGAAACCGAACAGAGTAAGCAAGCAAGACGTGATTTGCAGAGTCTTTTAGAAAGGAGATAAAAACAATGATGTTCTTAAGAAGAAGTCAATGGTTAGCTGTTATTACGACGATTTGTATTCTCTCGACTGCTTTTGCGGAACAGAACACACAAACGACGCGCGAACTGCAATTCGAAGTATCAACGAAATCCATTGGATTACCGACTCGACCTTCTGAAGCAAAGTTTGTGGGTACTTTTCATGTCGTCAAGGATAGACAATTGCGTACATGGATTTTTGATATATCAGACACATCGCAATGGAAACAAATGTCCGAGGCGCAGCGACAATCCATCATCAAAGTCCAGAACGAGTATCGAGTCACGGACAGGCAGTATTGGCGTATGGGATCCCCGTTCTCCATCAAATCGGATTATACTCAGACTCCCGAAGGGATGCTTACGTATCGCGTCTACGGAGTCAGTGAAGACGACACGCGCAAAATGGCTGAAGGCGTTATCGAATGGCTCGACAACCAGGCTCTTGAGAGGTTGAAAGATGTTCACAATAGACTGGAAAAAAATCGGAACGTCATAACAAAGGCTAAGGAGGAAATACCCAAGCTGGAGGTAGAACGTCAACGTCTGCAGGAGCAACTGGATGAAAAGGAAAAAGAGTATAAGAAAGCTAATTACGTCGATACGCAAATGTACGATCATGCCGAAAAAAGTATCGACGAGCTCGCCCATAATCTCAGAACCACCGATTTTGATCTTATGGGTCTTCAGGCAAGGATCGATTTGATCAATAATTATAAATCCGGCGGGAAAATCAGCGACGAGGCTACGATTATTAAACTGAATCAGATGCTCATCGCCGATGAGATCGAACGGGTCGGCATATTGGCCAGAAGAAATGCCTACGAAACAGCGTTGAAATTGGCGAAGGACTACTGCCATGCCGTGAGAGCCGTCCGCTCGGCCTCCCAACGAAAAGTCGGGTGGGAAAGAGACCTGAAGAGTGCGGAGCAAGAGGTACGAAGGTGTGAGGATATCCTGGTTTCTCCTCCCCCGGAGATGCGCCCGGTGCAAGTCTACGAGAACAAGGTCATCATCCATCCCATCCGAACAGACAACAAATGACGGTAATAGAAGTCATTTTTTTGCAGAGACAATCTCAATCCGACATTCGGGGATGCTGGCTAAGAATTGGGAACCGTAGGATTTGCTGACGATGCGGGCGTCCAAGATCACGACGATGCCGGTGTCGGTCTTGCTGCGGATCAGCCTGCCGAAACCCTGTTTGAACTTGATGATCGCCGAAGGCAATTGATAGTCGCGAAAGGGATTGCCGCCCCGCTGTTGGATCTGCTCGAGCCGGCCGGCAAGTAACGGTTGATCGGGCACCGCGAACGGCAACCGAACGATAATCACGTTGGACAACGCCTCGCCCGGCACGTCCACGCCTTGCCAGAAGCTATCTGTTCCGAAGAGAACGCTTTTGCCGTCCTCCTTGAACAGCTTCAAGAGAGTGGTTCGGTCAACGTCCGATCCCTGGCGGAGAAGCTCGATATGATTTTCACTGAGCCATTCGGAGAGCTTCTCGCCCATTTGATCGAGCATTGAGTAACTGGTAAAGAGCACGAAGGCCCGGCCCTGGGTCTTGAGCACGTATTTTTTTATCGCCTCGCCGGCCGCCTCGATAAAAGCCGGGTTGTTGGGACTCGGCAGGTCCTTTTCGATGTAGATCGTCACGTGCTTGTCGTACTCGAAGGGCGAACCGAGTTTAAGAGCGTCGAAATCATCCAGGCCGATGCGCCCGGCGAAGAAATCGAAGCCGGACGGGTCGGATGTTTTGCCCGTGCTCAGCGTTGCGCTCGTGAGAATCACGGATTCGTACTTGTCGAACAGGCAGCGTTTGACGTCCGGGCCGACGTCCACCGCCGCACTTCTCAGACGCACGGTTTTGCCCCGGCTCTCGTCCGCCTCAACCCAGTAGACGTAATCGGCCTGCTTTTGGAACAGGAAAGTCTCCAAATCCTGAAGCAAAGCATCACAGCGATTGGTGAACCGCTGAATTTCGTACTTTTCGTCCTCGTCCTCGGTCTTTTTCGCCAAGCGAGCCAGCTCCGACCTAAGATTCTTCGCGTAGCCCGTGATCGTGTCGTCGATGAAGTTGCGATGGCACCGGCCGCTCGTCTCCTGCTTGGCGCCGTCGTACCAATCACGAACGCGGCGAAAGAAGCTCGTGGCCTCTCTGCCCACCCTGGCGACGGCGTCAATCGCCTTGTCAGCGCCCATGAAGGGCAGAAGCCCCTTGTGGGTTCGTGCGTTGTAGAGACCGTCGAGCAGGAACCGGATTCTGTGGTTGCTGATGTTGATCCCGAAATGGTCCTCGGCCACGTGCTCGATGTTGTGGGCTTCGTCGATGATGACGTATCGGTAGTCGGGCAGCAATTGTACGCCTTGATCCTTGAGCACCAGGTCGCTGAACAGCAGCGCGTGGTTGGCGACAATGATTTGGGCGGTTTCGAGCCGCCGTCTTGCGCGCCAATAGAAACAGTCCTGAAAGAATGGACACTTGCGGCCGCGGCAATTGCCGTGCTCGCTGTTGACCTGATCCCAGAGCCGATGATGGGGCACGAACGGCAGATCGCTCAGCGAGCCGTCCTCCGTTTCATCGGCCCAGTGAGCGATTCGTTCGATATCGGAAGCGAACTGATCGAAAAGGGCTTGTTGCCGTTGGAGAACGAATTTGAGCCGGCGCCGGCACAGGTAGTTGCCCCGGCCCTTCGCCAATACGGCGGTGACGTTTTGTGGCAGGCATTTCAGCAAGAGCGGGATGTCTTTGTGAACCAATTGCTCCTGGAGTGTAATTGTGAAGGTGCTGATAACGGTCTTACCGGCTCCCCGGCAGACAAGGTCGGCGGCTGGGATCAGGTACGCGAAGCTCTTACCGAC
>CAYZAH010000670.1:0-3133 GCA_964475805.1 uncultured Pirellulales bacterium
TTCTGTTCACGTAACATGATAACCCGTCCACCGGCCCATTGGCAAGGCTTCGTGGTATCTCACAGACGAGCTGTACATGCGTGGTTTTATGCTTTGCCATTGAGCGGCCAAAGGTTTACAATGCCTTAATAATTCGCAGGAGAAGTGGAATGTCATCAGCCGTGTATTGAGAAACGGGAGGTCTTATGATTGAGAATATGAAGCTCAGCCGTCGTGGATTTTTGAGAGGGACGATTGTCGCCGCCGTGGGGGCGGGGAGTTTTCCGTATGTCGTGCCTTCGTCGGCGTTAGGCAAGGCGGGCGCCGTCGCCCCGAGCGAACGGATCGTGATGGGCTCCATCGGCGTGGGCGGTATGGGCACGAATAATCTCAGGGCCTTCCTGACGCAGCCCGACGTGCAGGTCGTGGCCGTCTGCGACGTCGTCAAGGCCAGCAACGAATACGGGCACTGGTACAAGGAAGGCTGGCAGGGCGCCTCGTTCGGGCGGGAATCGGCCCGGAAGATCGTGGACGATCATTATGCCCAGAAGAATCCGTCCAGCCAGTACAAGGGCTGCGCCGCCTACGTTGACTTTCGCGACCTGCTTGCCAGGGACGATATCGACGCGGTCTGCGTGACGACGCCCGACCATTGGCACGCGATCCCGTCTATCATGGCCGCCTCGACGGGCAGGCACGTTTACTGCGAGAAGCCGCTGAGTCTGACAATCGCCGAAGGCCGGGCCATGATCGAAGCAGTCCGGCGGCATGGCATTGTCTTCCAGACGGGGACCCAGCAGCGCTCGAGCCGGCAATACAGGTTCCTTTGTGAGCTGATCCGCAATGGTCGAATCGGCCGGCTCAAGAGGGTCATCGCGAACATAGGGCCGAACAACAAGTTCGGTCCGGCCAAAGACTGGCAGCCGACGCCCGTGCCGGATTGGCTGGACTACGATATGTGGCTGGGACCCGCCCCCTGGGCGCCGTACCACAAGGACCGCTGCCTCTACAACTTCCGATTCGACCTGGACTATTCCGGCGGGCAGACGACCAACTTGGGCACGCACGCGTTCGACATTGTCCAGTGGGCCAACGGGACGGACGATACGGGGCCTATCGAGGTGGAAGACCTGGGTGCGAAGTTCCCGAGGGACGGTCTGTTCACAACCGCTACGACGGTGGATTTCCGCGCGCTGTACGCTAACGGCGTCGAGCTGATTTGCAGGACTCAGGAAACAGGCCGGGGTCCGCTGCGTTTCGAGGGGACGGAAGGCTGGGCCGAGATTCTCGGCGAGAAGCCTACGTATTATCCCGAATCGCTGGCAACCTCAGTGATCGGCCCGAACGAGATCCACCTCTACGAGAGTAACGATCACCATCGCAACTTCCTCGATTGTATCAAGACTCACGGCGAGACGGCCGCCCCGGTCGAGATCGGCCACCGCTCGACGACGATTTGCCACCTCGGCAACATCGCGATGGCGCTCGGACGCAAACTCCGCTGGGACCCTGCCAAAGAGCTTTTCGTCAACGACGACGAGGCCAACCGAATGCTCTCACGTGCGATGCGCAGTCCGTGGCGTCTGTAACGGCAGGGGCAAGCTCGACGCTCACTGCTTACGTGCGATAAGCGAGGGACTCTCAACCATCAGGGGACTGTGTAATGGCTGTTGGGAATATTGGTCTGAGTGTCGTCGCCTTGCTTTTTGTCTCCGGGGCGGCTGACTTGAAGGCGCCTTACCCGCCGAGCCCAGTGATTGAGAATGTTCGCTTTCTCTGGTCGGAGCATCAACGGGCCGCACCGGGCAGTGACAACTGGCCCGTGACGTGGGCGGACGACGACCATCAATACGCCGCCTGGGGCGACGGCGGTGGATTCGGCGGGACGAATAGCCGGGGCAGGAGCAGCCTCGGCGTCGCCCGTATCGGAGGATCGTGGCGTGACCCTCGAGGCCGCAACGTCTGGGGCGGCTACGAAGGGGAAAACCCAGCCACGTTCAAGGGCAAGAGCTACGGCATCATCTGTGTCGAGGGCGTGCTCTACATGTGGGTCGGCATGTTCAATCCACGTAAGGAGCCTTTCAAGGAAGTGCGCCTGGCGGTTTCATCCGACCATGGGGCGACGTGGAAACTGGCGGATTGGTCGTTCACGAAGTCCGAGGCGGTCATGATGCCCACCTTCTGCCAGTTTGGCAAGAACTACGCCGGCGCCCGCGACCACTACGTCTATTCGTATCTGATACGCTACCAATCGGAATCCGGGCCGGACGACTATCCCGACAAGGTCCCCTGGCTGGTGGTCCAGAGGCCCGGAATGATCGACCTGGCTCGCGCACCGATGGATCAGATTTTGCGAAGGAGTGCTTGGGAATTCTACGAAGGCAAAGATAATAACGGTCGTCCTTCATGGAGCGACGACTTGTCGCAGCGTCACCCGGTCTTTGAAGATAGTCACGGCGTTGGCTGGTGCATTAGTGTTTCGTACAACGCCGGACTTAGACGCTACATGCTTTGCACCGAACATGACGAAACGCATCGTGGCAAGCTCGGCATCTTCGATGCTCCGCAGCCGTGGGGACCCTGGACGACCGTTGCGTACTACGAGAACTGGGGACAGGGACACGTCCCAGTGAACACCTTCTATTGGAATTTCTCCAATAAATGGCTCAGCCCGGACGGGACGCATTTTTCTCTTATATTCACCGGCCGAAAGGAGAACGACTCCTGGAACGTGCTCCGCGGCCTCTTTGATGTAAAGTGATGGGTGGATCGGAGTCGCTGTGTTCGTGCTACGCGCTTCGGCCAAGGTGTTAGAGCGTGGCGAGATGCACAATAGAGAGGGATTTTGCGATGCGCAAATCGAACAAAAGTGCTTTTCAGGGTACATTGCTCACGTTGTTCACTGCCATTCTGTTGCTACTGACGGGCTGTCAGAGCGCCTCCGTTCGTCATTACAGCCGGGCAAGGGATTATCTAAAGCGAGAGCAATACGACCTCGCGGTCTCGGAATTTACGAAAGCTATCGAGATCAATCCGAGGCTGGTTCAAGCCTATTTTCATCGAGGGAATATCTACAGTATCATTCAGGGTAAATGTGACTTAGGAATTGCGGATTTTGACAAAGCGATTGAAATCAATGCAAATTCGGCAAAAT
>CAYZAH010000671.1:0-3121 GCA_964475805.1 uncultured Pirellulales bacterium
TGAGTGTAGTATGTTGAAAGAATAGACCGAAGAACGTCACAAAAGAAGAAAGTGTCAAGAGTGTGACGAAGGCCAATTGAAAGGAGAATCATATGTTGTGGACGATTGCTGTAATACTGATATTTCTGTGGTTGCTGGGGCTGGTGAGCAGTTACACGATGGGAGGGTTCCTTCACCTCCTGTTGGTGCTTGCCATTGTCGTAGTGCTGATCAGGGTCATTCAGGGACGACGACTGACGTAAGAAACTCTTAGCTTGTCGTATTGCGACAAGAAAACTGGAGGTTCCTATGAGACCCAAAACCATCATTGCCGGCATACTGGTCGTTCTCGGAATCGTCGTGCTCGCTTACTCGGGCATCACTTACAAGACCAGAGGAAAGCCTGTCGATATCGGCCCGCTGCACGTAGAGACCACAGAAAGCCACTTTATTCCCCCGGTTGTCGGAGCGGTTGCGCTGGTCGGAGGGATCGTGTTGCTCGTACTGGACACCAGGAAGGCATGATGAGAGAGACCATAGAAATGTCGGCGGTGTTACAGGATGATTTATATCTCGCCTCGTTCGGACACGGAACCGCAGGCTGACGTGTTCGACTCATCATTCGAAAGGAGGCAAGCCATGAGTTGGCATTAGCCAAGAGACTGTGGAAATAATTCAGAGGCAACTCCCCTCGGCGAGTACAAGATCCTGGTGAAGGTGAAAGGAACTTCGGACAAGGGATAGCCGAGGAAAACGTGATTAAAAATCGCCGTCAGCGGATGACGGCGCCGCCACGCGATGGGCGGCAACTCCTGAACAATATCATTCTTTATGGAAGGAACCAAAGATGAAGACTGCAATTACAATTATGCTAATGTTCGCACTGGCGGCCATGGTCGGCTGTCAATCGAAAAGCCGACAAAGCAGCAAGCTTAGTCCGTCACGCCAAGCCGATTTCGTCGGTCCTCGCGGGCCTGTTGGTCCTGCCGGGACCAGAGGGGAGCAAGGGCCGACCGGGCAGACCGGCGCCCCAGGCTACGCCATTGCTGGTCCGAGCGGTGCAGAAGGTCCTACCGGTGCGATGGGCGAGCAAGGACGTACCGGCTACCAAGGCCCTGCGGGTTACTTGGCGGTCGGTCCTGCCGGGGTGGCCGGCCCCGCAGGAGCCAGGGGTGAGCAAGGCCCCGTCGGACTGACGGGTGTTCGAGGCGATAGCACAGACGGATATGCCGGCCCAACCGGCCCCATCGGCCGCACGGGTGCACAAGGTCTCACCGGAGATACGGGTGCCCAAGGGCCGACCCTGGTCGGCCCTTCCGGCGCCGCCGGGCGTGCCGGCCCAACCGGCGAACAAGGTGAACGCGGACAGACCGGCGCGCAAGGCAGCACCACCGCAGGTGTCGCCGGCCTGACCGGTGGTGTCGGCGCCACCGGCCCTCAAGGCCCAATCGGGCCGACCGGCCGCCAAGGTCCCGCGGGCGTGCTCGTACGCTGGACTTCGTACCGGGACTTCTGGTTCGATTACGACAAGGCCGTCATCCACGATGCCGACTCGCACATCGTGCCGGAGATCGCGGCCTACATGAAGGCCAACCCGTCCCTTCAACTGGGGATCGACGGTTCCACGAATCCACGCGCTACGGTGTGGCGCGACCAGGACCTGTGCGACCGTCGGGTCGAGGCGATTCGTGCCTCATTGATCAGGGCCGGGGTACCGGCTGAGCGGATCAGCGCCGGCATGTTCGGCAACGTGAAACTCCGCCGCAACGGGCGGGTAGAAGTCCTGCTCAAGACGAACCAGTTAGTAACGCATGGGCAATAATGCCTGCACGGCCGGTGGCCTGCAATGTCGAGAGTTTCCCCCGCGTGCTTGCACGCGGGGGACTTTCTTTTGGGCCATGTGTCGCTGGAGGGGCTGACCGTGGAAACCTTGGCGAAGAGAAAATTCTCCCGCCGGCGGGTTTATTTTCCGGAAGTTGAACAAGAAAATAATCACAGGTAGGGTTACACCCCATAGATAAGGGGCCAGCCACGGCTTAATATGTCTGAAATGAAAAGACAGGCCAAAGAATGCAGTAAAAGCAAAGAAGCAAGTTTGAAGCATGACCGCGGTTCATGCAAACGGACAGGAAAAGGGTAACATTTTATATTTCATGATTAGTGCCATATATTTAAAGGAGTTAGAGCTATGGCCAGAAACGAAAAGACATCAAAATCAGTGGCTTCTAAGGCCAGCAACCTTCTAAGAACATCCAAGAGCAAGAGCGTGAGGTCTGTTGCTGCATCGGCATTGACTCAGGCTCCAGATAAACGAAAAGGGAAAAAGAAGTAATCACTTGATTTTCACCACCCAGGTCAGGATGACGTTGCTGTATTATCACTCGATCAGCGCTCTCCATACGCAGGTCGAAATGAAAAATGGCATGGTCACATTAGTGGAAAAGGCCCGGACCGCCGCAGAAAAGGACCTGCTGACCCAAATGGTGAGTAATATTCATGGCGTGAAGATTGTGAAGAATCAAATGGCTATCGAGAAAGCCAAGAGCTATTAGGCTGTTAGTTAGCTACCGGTTAGTGCAAGGATGTACTGGCCGGTGCAAGGATGCACCAGCCGGCAGTGTCGATTGCCATGTTCCTGCCTTTGCCAATCGATTTGTTCACCTCGTTTCTCAACAGATGCAGGTTTCAAAAGCAAGAAGCGGCTTGAGGACAAAGGAATCGAGAAATTCAACCAGTCCTAAGCAAAGTTCAGCGAACAACTTGTAAATGACAGAATTAAGGAATTAACCGAAATGACAGACAAGACAGGCAACACTAAAGCGAAACGATTGTCCAAAGGGTATCGCACCCACATGAGGCGGATGAAGCAAGCGGCCCGTAAGACCAACACCGCTTCACAGGCACTAAAACTGTCGCGAAATTGACCCTACGTCAGTTTCTGTCCTGCAGAAAGGTAGGGTTATACCCCATAGATATGGTCCAGCCCATGGGATATCATATCTGTACTCTGGGCTTTGTATTAGAACGATATAGGTTTAGCGGAGTTTTCTTCGTTGGAAGATCAACATGAAATATGAGCCAAGAATATGAACACAATGAAATAGGAGATTCACATCATGTCAAAGCAGAATTCGACCATCGC
>CAYZAH010000672.1:0-3121 GCA_964475805.1 uncultured Pirellulales bacterium
TGATATTGTTCCTTGTGCCAACGGAAAGAATTAAATCGGCATTTTGAATGGCAAAGTTGCCTGCGCGGTCTCCAAGCGTCCCTATGCGACCGATGAAGAGAGGATGCTCCGTAGGAATGAGGTCAAAACCGTTGAAGGTGGTAACAGTGGGAATCCCCAGTTTTTCAACAAAATTGATAAAAACATTTTCAGATCCGGCAATTCTAATACCATGACCCGCTATAAACACAGGCCGTCTAACGCTTTTCAGCGCATCGATAACTTCAGAAACTCTATTATCGAGTTCCTCTTCTACAAGCCATATCGGCCTCTCAAAAGCTTCAAACGGCTCAAGCGACTCTTCCTCGACAAGCGCGCCTTGAACATTTAAGGGTATATCTATCCATACAGGGCCAGGCCGACCGGTAGTTGCGATATGCATTGCCTTTTCGATTTCTTTCCGCACATCCTTGGGTTCAGTAAGCATGGTGGCATACTTTGTTACCGGCCGCACAATATCGACAATATTGATCTCCTGATCCCCTAATTGCCTTAGCCCAATTTTACGGCAGGATTCAATCGTCGTTTCAAACTTCACCTGACCGGAAAGATACAGCACAGGTACAGAATCAAGCCACTGCCCAATAACACCCGTCATTGCATTTGTTCCACCTGGACCACTCGTAACGACAACAACTCCAAGTTTGCCAGACGTTCTTGAATACCCCTCCGAGGCTATGGCGCAAGCCTGTTCGTGATGGTTGCAGATGTACTGAAGACGCTTTTCTTTTCCGACTGCATCATTAAGATGCATTGCTCCTCCGCCTGTAACCATAAAGACGTGACGAACTCCATAATCGGCAAGAGTTTTAAATATGTAATCGGCCACTCTTAACATAAAATTTCCTTGGTCATATTTTCCATATCACTCTTTCTCAAACAGGGGTAACACATCACAAAGATCTTCCCATACCTTCCACTCTGCCTGCTTACTATCCCACAAACTATTCAAGTGCTCTGTGTCTCTTATAGTATCCATACAGGCCCAGAACCCGTCATGTTTGTACACCATTAATTCTCCCTGTTGCGATATTTGATTCAAAGGGCCTATTTCCAGGTCACAATCGTCTTTGTTTTCAAGATAATCAAACAGGACACGGTTAAAAACAAAAAAGCCGCCGTTCACATAGTTGCCTGCGTATTTTGGTTTTTCAGCAAATTGGGAAACCTGGTTCTCCTGGATATTAAGTTCCCCAAATCTTAGAAACTTTGGGCGCACCCCGGTAACAGTGGCTGTTTTGCCGTGAGATTTATGAAACCTCAAAAGCTTTTCGATATCTATATCAGCGACCCCGTCTCCATAAGTTACCATAAAATAATCGGCATCAACATACTTTTCAATTTTCTTTAACCTTGCTCCCTTTAGTGCGTAATTCCCGGTATTACACAAGGTTATCTCCCAATCATTCTCATCGTGGCGGTTATGAACCTTGAATCCGTTATTAGATCCCAATGTAATCGTGACGTCATTGTTCATCACCTCGTAATGATAGAAATATTCTTTAATCAATTCTCCTTTATATCCCAAACAGAGAATAAATTTTCTAAATCCATAATGCGCATAAATTTTCATAATATGCCACAGGATGGGTCGGTTACCGATTTTCACCATGGGTTTGGGCTTAAACTCGGTCTCTTCCCGAAGGCGGGTTCCAAGGCCGCCGCAGAGGATGACCACAGGTATCTGGGCGTTCATGATTTCTTCCCCTTTCTTTTTGAACCGCAAAGGCGCAAAGAGCGCAAAGGTTTTTTTGGGTTTTTTTTCAGACCAGAACCCCGGTGAAATAGATTCACTTCGTAAACCGTGCTTCGCAATTTCACAAGGCAGGCGGACGATCTGAAAAACGGCTCCTCGCTGTTTCATGTGGGTAAGTCAAAACTTAGCTTACCAGCGATGAGATAAATCATAGTAATGAGATTTCGTTTCGTTCGATAGCCTCGGGCTCTGGCCTTGGCCGCCTGGATCAAGCTGTTTATTCCTTCCAGGATGCCGTTGTTGATTTTAGACGTGTACCAACGCAGAACCCCATTCCAGTGGCGCTTTATTGTATAAGCCGCCTCTTTGATGGGACCCAAGCGGCTGTGGGTTGCCCAGAAGTACCATTTCTTCAGAAAGGCCTCGGCAGCCTCAGCGGGCTGCTGGTACAGCTCCTGGAAATTAAGTCGGATGTGGTAGGCACGGCTGGTCTTGAGGTTGAGCTTTTTGATCGTCAATTGTTCAAGTAGTTCGGTCTGTGACGCTTTGAGGTTTTGTTGATTTTTCAGCCAAATGTAACGGCTTCCCGTTAGCTCCGGGCGGTCCTTGATTTCTTCTCGGCGAACTTGGTCAACAGCATCATTTATAATTTTCATTACATGGAACTTGTCAAAGGTCAGGTGGGCCTCGGGGAACTGCTTTTCAACGCCGCTAATGAATGCCGGGGACATGTCGCAACACATTTCCTCAATAGCGCTGGGATTTCCACCGTGGTCGATCAGATCCTGTTTAAAACGTTTGACAGTCGAAGCATCTTTGCCATCGGTTGCAAATAGAACTCTGGGGCCATCAAGATCCACAAACAGGCTTACATAGTTGTGGCCTCTCCGGCGGGAGGTTTCATCCATGCCGACTTGTTTAACTTGGCTGTGATCAGCTTTTTCCCGGGCATCGTCCACATAGTGGTGCAGCACTCGCCATAACTTGGTATCATGCTCGTTGACGAACTTGGCCATGGTCTTTACCGGCATGGATTTGGCCAGTGTCATGATCACGGCCTCAAACAACAGCGTAAAGCCGCTGTCGGGCCTGGCCCAAGGAACATTAACCACGTGAGTACCGCACTTGTCGCACTTGGTCCTTGGCACCCTGGCGCTCAGGAAAGCTTCGTGTTGGAAAAAATTCAGATGCCGCCACGTTTTCTCTACTGTGTCGTATGCCTTTAAATCAGACTGCCCACATTTTGGGCAGATAAAGGTGCTTCCTCTGGGAAAATCAAGACGGATGTCCAAGCGCTTTTCATCGGGGTCAAATTCGGATGCGGACACCTGCCAGGGAGGCGCCAAACCAAGGGCCATTTGAAATAGGTCAATGTCTCTCATAATA
>CAYZAH010000673.1:0-3116 GCA_964475805.1 uncultured Pirellulales bacterium
CGCCTCCACAGCGTCAAAACCTCTTATTTTCGTTACTATCCTCGCCGACGTTGGTCATCCCCCGCCAGCCCCAATATGCATCGGGGTCGTTTCCACGGCCTCGTGATAAACAGTCAGACATTTTTTTGCAGCGACCTCCCACGTCAGCAGACGAATTTCCTCCTGGCCGTCCCTTACCAGCCTTTCCGCCAGCGATCGGTCGCTGAGAATGTTGACGATGGCTTCTGCGATTTTCTCCGCGTTCCAGAAATCGACTTTTATCGCTCCACGGCGCAGGATTTCTCCGACTCCCGTGGTTTTCGAAAGAATCACCGGCACGCCTTTCTGCATGGCCTCGAGAGCCGTCAGCCCGAAAGGCTCGCTCACCGAAGGCATGACATAGACGTCCGCCGCCTGGTAAGCGCGATCCACTTGATTACCTCGCAGAAAGCCGGTGAACAATATTTTCGAGCCGAGCCTTTTGGCCGCCACCTCCTCGATAATAGCCGGCGCCATATCACCCCAGCCGGCGATCACAAATTTCACGTTTTGGAGCTTCTTCAGTACTCTCTCCGCGGCGTCAATGAAGTGGTATGGCCCTTTTTGGCCTGTGACCCGGCCGAGAAAGAGAACGATCTTTTGCTTTTGGCCGTTTGCCCCGCCTGAAATCCGTTCTGAGAAGGGGGTCGGGCGGATGCCGTTATGCACGACGCGAATTTTGTGTTGCGGTATACCGTATCGCTCCACGAGGATGTTCGCGGTATAGTGAGAGACGGCCATGACCGCAGAAGCCGCCTCCAGTCCCCGGCGCTCAATTTCGTAAACCTTACCATTGATCCACTCACCCGAGCGGTCGAACTCCGTAGCGTGAATGTGCACCACCAGCGGCTTGGAGAATTTGGCGGACAAGGCTATTCCGGCCGGAAACGTCACCCAGTCATGGGCGTGGATCACGTCAAAAGACGGCTCGTCTATTAGTTCCACGCAACGTTTAGCGTAGTCATCGACCCGCTCGGCTAGATTCCCGTCGTAGCCGCCAATCGAGCCGGCGCAGCGAAGTCGCAGAGATTGGGCCCGGGGATGGTGATAGGGGTTGGGCAATTCGGAAGGCACCGGTTTGAAGGTTATGTGCGCAGGATTTTCGTCGGCGCCGGTGTCCAGCTCAATGTAGTCGTGTGGCTTTCCATCGAGGCTCCAAGTGCCAACGGGCAGCAGCATCGTGATGTTAACATCCAAGTTCTCCATTGCGCGTGTCAATCCATAGCAGGCGGTTCCCAGCCCCCCACTTATGAACGGCGGGAATTCCCAACCCAGCATTAGAACCCGTATGGACATTTTGTAAAACACAAGCCTCGACGATACATTCGCTGTAACGGATTTCCCTGTAACGTGCCGTGAGCCGGCGTTCTATTCCGCCGGTTAGCCCAGCACATCCTTTACCTTTTCCGACGCCCTCTTCCTGGTTCGGCATAGACCCTTTCCTGCCGCGTTTGTCCGCCGGTGCCATTGGAAAAATAGGTGCCGTCTCAGCGAACACCAAGTTCCGTCTTCAATTGATTCTCAGCGTCCAGCCAGTTCTTCTGATCTTCGTTGGCCGGACAGCCACGCTGTTGCCAGATCACCTTCGCCCGCTCGGCAATCTGATCGTACGTGAGAGAAACAGCTTTCTCCGTCTGCTCCTTCTGGGGTCGCACGGGCGCGACAGACTGGACCGAACCACCATGACTGCGACTCGTCGCAGCAGGCGCGTCCTTAATTGCTTGAGCCGGTTTCGCAGTCGGTCTGTTGGAGCCAGACTGCTGTTCCTTTTTAGTGACGTCTGTTTTCCGAACCGTTCCGGTGTTCGAGTTGTTTGTTTGTCTCTTGGCCATCTATTGGCTCCTTTCTAATCTACGATTGGGCGTGCCCCTCGACGAAGCCGCATTCATATATCACAAATAGACACTGAGAAATCTGGTGCTAATCCGGCGAGGTTTTGCCGCATGAGCATCAGGCATAGTGCAAAATAGCTCGGGGCTTTTCGCCCTTAGAAAATCCACATTAGTTTGCTCCATTTTCCGGGCCGCGTAAATAAGGGAAATCCTCAAAACGGATAGCCACATTGCTTAGCGCGACATCGGGCTCGATGCCCGATCCTGGATTCTCATATTAAACAATGTTAGTCTTAATTCCACAAGAGCCACGAGGATTCGTCAAGACCTAAATCCTCTTTTCTAACTGGAGTTTCTACGCTGGTTGCCCCGGCTGGTTCAGATTAAGGGATTTCCTTATGTCCCAGCTCGTCTCTGGTAACTTGTCTCTCATGACGGAGTGGGATCGGAGTCGCGAACTACGAGGCACGGAGACACCAGACAAGCGGCACGTGGGTGGCGGGAACGCGGATCATCGGATTGACCATTGACAAACAACTATCCGCTATCCAGCCGGGGTTTTCTTACTGAATATGTACGGGCGCAGCCACCTGCTGCATGAGGTCTTTTCACAGGTCAGTCGTTAATATTCAGTGGACGTGCGATCCAGGGCATAGAGGCGACGGGCGTTTGCCCAAAAGAGCTTGGATTTCTCCTCGCGGGACCGCTCTCGTACGATCTCACGGAGCAGACTAACCCATACGCAAAGCGGTGCTCCGCGAGTGCAAACGGGCCAATCGCCGCCGAAGATGACTCGATCTGGGCCAAACGCGTCCAGACAATGCGTCACGACCGGCGACAAGACGTCCACCGTGGCCTTGCCCTTTGGCACGCGGGAAATGATCCCGCTGATCTTACAGATCACGTTCGTGCGCCGGGCCAGGGTGTCGATGCTGCGTTTCCACTGATCCGCATCGTGCTGGGGTTTTCGATCCCAGTCTAAATCGCGATGGAATGCCAGCGGGTCGGCGTTGCCGCAATGATCGAGGATGAACTGCGTCTGGTCGCACTGCTCGACCAGTCTGGCCGCTTCGCTAATCAGCCCGGGCGGAACCAGCAGATCGAAACGCATGTTCAGTGTGCCGAGCAGCCGCAGGTTCTTGATGAGCTGATCGTCTTCAAACTGCTTTGGATTGTTCAGGCCGTGCCGCACGCCCTTGATGTAGGGATTGTCTTTGAATCGGAGGATGTAATCCCTGAAGCCGCCATCCAGAATCTGTCCTCCGG
>CAYZAH010000674.1:0-3114 GCA_964475805.1 uncultured Pirellulales bacterium
ACTTACGGCTATGGGTGCGGTGTTGGCAGCGACCATCGTCAATGAGACGGTAACGATGTTGGAATCGGCCGTGCCGTCATTGGCCTTGTAGGTAAAGCTGTCGCTGCCGGTGTAGCCGGCAACCGGCGTGTAGGTGAAAGAGCCATCGATGTTGAGGATGACGGTGCCGTGCGACGCATCGCCTACCTTGACGGCGGTCAGGCTGTCCCCATCGAGGTCGCTGTCATTGGTGAGCACGCCGGGGGCGGTGACGTTTAGCAGTGTGTTCTTGTTCGTACTGTAACTGTCACTTGCGGCGACCGGCGCGGTGTTATTGGCTATCACCATCAAAGAGACGGTAACGGTATTGGAATCGGAGATGCCGTCGTTGGCCTTGTAAGTAAAGGAATCAGGTCCGGTGTAGTCGGCAACCGGCGTGTAGGAGAAGGAGCCGTCGGTGGTGAGGGTGACGGTGCCATGCGAGGGATCATTTACCTTGACGGCGGTCAGGCTGTCTCCGTTAGGATCGTTGTCATTGGCGAGCACACCGGGGGCAGTGACGTTCAGAGGCGTGTTCTTGTTCGTACTGTAACTGTCAGCGACGGCGACCGGCGCGCTATTGGCCGGATCGACCGAAAGGGAGACGGTAATGGTGTTGGAATCGACCGTGCCATCGTTGGCCTTGTAAGTAAAGGAATCGGGTCCGGTGTAGTCGGCAACCGGCGTATAAGAGAAGGAGCCGTCGGTGTTGAGGGTGACGGTGCCGTGTGACGGATCGTTTACTTTGATCGCCGTCAGGCTGTCCCCGTTGGGATCGCTGTCGTTGGCGAGGACGCCCGGCGCCGGGACGCTGAGGAGCGTGTCTTCCAAGGTGGAGTAGGCGTCGCCGAAAGCCACGGGAGCTTCGTTCTGGTCGCCGCCGCCCATGGTGACGGTGGCGCGGAGGACGGTCTGATAGCTGCCGGACGTGGAGGACGGGAACTGGGCGGGCAGGAGACCGTACTGACTGGCGGCGCTGACGTAGGACCCGCTGTTGGCGTAGATCACACCGTTCCAGTCCTGGAGGTTGGTCACGATCCAGTAGTAGTTCCCGGCGGTAACGGGGATGTTGAGGCCGGTGACGGCGGTCCAGCCGGCCCCGGCGTTCGTCTCGCCCTGGCCGAGCAGGGCGCCTGGCTGTCCGTTGTTATCGGCATACAGCCCGAGGCGCACCTTTTGGCTGGCCGGTGAGCTCCGGAAGAGTATCTCCAGTTTGGTGACGGCGCCGTCGCCGGCGGTATTCTGGTACCGCTGGGCGTAGAGGCGGTTGGGGCCGAGGCTGTGGTCATCGTAGCCGGAGTCCAAACCGAAGGTGCCAGTGGCCGCGGCCTCGCTGACGGCGAGCGTCACGGTCACGGTGTTGGAATCGGCCTTGCCGTCGTTGGCCTTGTAGGTGAAGCTGTCGTTGCCGGTGTAGCCGGCAGCGGGAGAGTAGGATAAGGAGCCGTCGGCATCGAGGGAGAGGGCGCCGTGAGAGACACCGGTGATGAGGACGACAGAGAGGGCATTGCCGTCGACGTCGGTATCGTTGCCGAGGACGCCGGGGGCAGGAACGGTCACCGGGGTATCCTTGAAGGTCGAGTAGGAATCAGGCATCGCCACCGGGGGCACGTTGGTATCGATAACGGTCAGGGAGACCGTCGCGGCATCGGAGTACGCCGTGCCATCATAGGCCTTGTAGGTAAACGAATCGTGGCCGGTGTAGCCGGGATCGTGACTATAGATGAAGGAGCCGTTCGTATCGAACGAGAGGGAACCGTGCGAGACATCATCGACCAGGGCCGCGGTGAGGGGATCGTCATTGGCGTCGGTATCATTCCCGAGGACGCCGGGAGCGGCGATATTAATAACTGTATCCGGATTGGTAGTGTAATTGTCACTGTTCGCTGCGGGCGCGGCATTTGGTCCGGAGACAGTCAGTGAGACGGTGACAATGCCTGAGAAGGCGGCGCCGTCGTAGGCTTTGTACGTGAAGGAGTCTCGACCGGAGAAACCGGGTGTGGGAGTATACGTAAAGGAACCGTTGGCATCGAGGGAAAGGTCGCCGTGAGCGACGCCGGAAACCAGGACGGAGGTGAGGGTATCACCATCGTCATCGGAATCATTCCCGAGGACACCGGGAGCGGCCACGGTTAGCACCTGGTCATGCTGCGTGACGTAGCTGTCATCGTCCGCCGCGGGGATCGCATTATCGGTCGTCCAGGATGCCGTGACAGAACCGGCGATCCCGCTATTTATTTTTACGTGGCGGCCATCCTGGTTGAAACCGGAGCTTGTGACGCCATCGAGCTTCACGATAACCGGGTTGGCTTCCGGCAGGGTGATATCGAGGGCGGTCAGCTGGCTCGTCGAGCCGGCGGCGGCCACGGACAAGGTACGTTCGTTGCCCTCACCGGTCATTACTGCTGAAATTTGGACATTTTTCTTAGCGCCCCACCAATCGGCGATTTCCTGGAAGGTCGTTTTCCAGACCGAGGGTTTCTTCAGGACATAATCGATATAGGGTACCACGGTGGTGTTGGCGCTGACGTTCAGCCAGTAGGCGCCCTGATGGTCGTAAAGAGCGATTAAACCACCTAACTCGTAGATGTAGTCGACCGCTTCGTGCATGTTCGCTTGGGACCACTCTCCATCATTGGCGTCCAGATTGGTGCCATCGTTACCTATCCAGGTGGTAAACGGTATCTCTACGAACGAATAGTGTTTCTTTGGCTGGGTCACCGATACCGCGTAATGAGGGAAAGGCCCGTACAACTGTTCGCCGCTGGCAACAACGCCGTTGTCTTGGATTGCTTGCAGGGAACTGTCCAGGTTTGCGGCAACATAGGGCGCTGCGAAGACCGGAGCGGGTGAAGCGCTGCCCATCCAGCCCTTCAGATCGCTGAAAGACCTGGCGAGATTCGCCGCTGCCTTGGTATAGCTCAATGAATCGTAGGCAACATGCGTATTTCCGTGGCTGCCTATGATCGCCCCATGGTCGGTGGCCCAGGCCAACTGGGAAGGCATCGCCGAGCCATTGCACCAGTCGGTAACGACAAAATACTGCCCTTTTACGCCCCGCTGTTCCTCGGCCAGTATCATGACGGCTGAATGAGA
>CAYZAH010000675.1:0-3111 GCA_964475805.1 uncultured Pirellulales bacterium
CAAGAAGCTCAGAAGCTCGATGAGCATCGCCATCGTCTGGGTTCTTCTATCTCTCAGCGGAGCGGTCGCCGTCGGTCTGATCGGGATCGCCATGTTCGACAACCTGCGAAACGGCGACCACGAGAAAGTCTTCATCTACATGATAAGCAGACTGTTCAATCCGTGGTTCGGAGGCGTGCTGTTAGCGGCCATCTTTTCCGCCATTATGTCAACCATCGATTCACAGCTTTTAGTTTCGTCCTCGGCGCTGTCGGAAGACTTCTATCCCAGGTCCATCCGCAAGACGGCCTCCGAGAAGGAGATCGTCTGGGTCGGACGAGCGTGCGTGATCGTCACCTCGATAGCAGCGCTCATGATCGCCCTGATCTTCGACGGAACGGTCCTGAGCATTGTCGCTTTCGCTTGGGCGGGCCTCGGCTCGGCGTTCGGGCCTTTGGTTCTGTTCGCCCTCTTTTCGCGCAAGACCACCTGGCAGTCGGCCCTGGCCGGGATGGTGGTCGGGACAATCGTTCTGATCGCGTGGAAGCTCGCCGGCTTGGGCGACACCCTATACGAAATCCTGCCCGGCTTCGCCGCAAACGCTCTCACGATTCTCCTCGTGAACCACTTTGTCGAACAGATGGACCAAGACGTCCACCAGGAATTCGACGAAGTCACTCAGGCTCTGCGACACTGATCACGTAGCACCATTCACTCTTAAGGCCGATACAGCCGGATGTCGTCAATGTACATCGTCCCTATGCCTCCGGCTGACGCGACGCCGGATTTGCTGCCCAGGCCGATTGCGATCTTGTCCACGTTGGTCAGATCGATCCCCTGGTCGCCGAAAGCCTCCAGCGGAATGAGCCACTGCTTCCAGGCGCCAGCTTTCGCTGCGTCGGGATATTCATTAGCGACAACCGCCGGGGAGCCGGTACTATTGGAAATCGCCACATACAGCGGTTCGGCTGCATTGTCGGAACTGCCTCTGAACCAGAGCGACAATTGCCCCACACTCGCCACCGTCCAGTCGCGCGGCGCCGTCAACGTCAGCACCGCTTCCGAGTTTGTCACGGCGGCATCATTGGTGTACAGAAGCGGCATAGACTGAGAGCCGCCGTGGATCCGCCCCGGGGCGGACTCGGCATAGGGTGGCATCAAATAGCCGACCTGGGCGCCATTGTCGGCGATGCCGAAGCCGTCGATCCAATGTTGCCAGATCGCCTCGCCGGCGGCATCGTCGTCGGTATAGCTCTCGAAATCGTCGACCAGCAGATAGCTGCCGACCGTGAAACTCCAGACGGGACCTTTGACCGGACCGCCGTTATAGACTGCATCCACGCGCCAATAGTACGTGGCACCCGCATCGAGAAATCCGGGATCGTAACTTTCATCGCCTAACGTCTTGGCCCCTTTGTACTCGGGCGAACTCGTATCGGCGCTGCGCACAGCGTCCTTGTCCAGCCCGAGATAGACCTGGTGCGAAGCCGCATTCGTCGCCGGCGTCCAGCTCAAAATCGTCGCCATCGCCAGGTCGGCCGCGCCGTTCGCCGGCTGCGGATTGCCCACGGTGCCCGGCGTCGTGAAGGTCCAGACGTCGCCCTTGTACGTGCCTGCGCCGTCGAATTCATCGATCCGCCAATAGTAGACCTTTTCCGATTCGAGCGGGCCGGGAGAATAGCTGGACGATCCGATGGATACGCCCGATGTGGCGTTGGTCACCTCGTCGAAATCATCGCCGATGTAAACGGTGTGCAATTTCGCACCGAAGCCCGGCGTCCAGCTCAGCGTCGGTGCATTCACGTCCGCGATTCCGGTTCCGTCGGCCGGGTCGGGATTGTAAGCCGTCTTGGGCGGAATCGAGAAGCTCCAGATGGGGCCTTTCCACGGGCTGTTCGGATCGGCCTCGTTCACTTCGTCGATGCGCCAGTAATACGTCGTTCCCGGGACGAGGCCGTCCGGATAGGCGTAACCCGGAAAACCGGCGACGTAGAACGTGTCCGTCTGATTGCCGCGAAAGGTCTCCGCCGCACCGTCGTTCACCGCGTCATAATCATCTCCCAGGTACACGTCGTGCGAGACCGCGTACCCGCCCGGCTTCCAGGAAAGGGTTATCCACGTGTCACTGTGCAGGGAGCCGTCCTTCGGGTCGGGCCCGAACGCATACGGCCACACCACCCCGGCCATCGCGTCCTGAATCTCGGCCTCCGTCAGCGCGCGGTCATAAATCCGCACGTCGTCCACGATGCCGAGCAGGGTGCCGTTCCCATCGTCTCGCTGGCCCATCACCAAAGGCACGTCGCAGTTGATATCGCCCCAGCCGATCAGGCTGTCACTCGACGGCCCTCCCCCGCCGGCGATCCAGCCCTCATTGCTACCGTTGAGATAGCCGCGTACCTGCTCCGTTTGCCGGTCGATCACGAGAGCCACGTGTAACCATTCATTCGCAGGCAAGTCCGCAAAGTGCTGCGAGGCGCGCAGCGTGGACGTGCCGTCGGAATTGCACCGAACGTACAAGCTGCCGGACTCGGTCCAAACCGACCAGCCGATCGCTCCGGACGTCCGGTTGCCCTTGCTGACCGCGAACTCGTAGGCGTGCGTTGACGTCCCATCTCCCTGGTTCAGCCACGCGGTCACGGTAAACCCTCCCGATCCCGGGTCCAGCAGGTCATTGTCCCCATCCCAGAGGATGCCGTCCCCGTCGCCGTCAAAGGACACGGCATAGTTCAAGTATCCCGCCACGAACTCGGCGTCGCCCTCCAAATGTCCATCGTCCACGTTGCCGACCATGTCGTGCACGGCCGTCCCGGCTCCCTCGTCAAGCGGCCAATGAGCCACAAGGTCTGCCGACGCACTTCCGGCTATACTCAGCACCGCAACCAGGGAAACGACAAGGAACGTTCTCTTACGCATGACAATCCTCCTTCAAATCAAAGTGAGACAACCCTATGGCAGAAAGCACCGCGAAAGCACTCACGTCCCCTCCTTTATATGAGATCGCCCCATTCCCTGTCAAGAAAAATCACCGGATGATGGACACCGGGACAATCGTTCTGATCGCGTGGGAACACCCGGATCGCGTTTTTCGCTTATTGGGCTGCCAGCAGGATTAAAAAGCCACAGATACCCGTA
>CAYZAH010000676.1:0-3098 GCA_964475805.1 uncultured Pirellulales bacterium
CTTAACGCGCCTATTCAGATCGTCAACCCCCTTTTCATCGTGAGGCTAAACCGGCCATCGCAAATGGGGGCTCTCTTTGCACGCGCTTTTCTCTTGCATTTGATTCATTCCTCGCCTACACTTTACCTTTCGGGTTCAAGAAGAAAACAACCAAGAACCATAGCAAAGGGGAAGACCATGATGAAGACAAACATGCTCCAACGACGCCAGTTTCTCAAATCCACCGCCGCTGCGGGAATCGGGCTGACCATCCTGAAAAGCGGCGTACTGTCCGGCGCCAACGCGCCCAGCAACAAGCTCAACGTGGCGATGATCGGCACGTGGGGCCGGGCCGACGCTCACTTCGACGCGATTTCGAGCGAGAACATCGTGGCCTTGTGTGACGTGAATGAGGACCACATCGCCCACGCCGCCAAGCGGTTCCCCAAAGCCAAACACTACGTCGATTGGCGCAAGTGCCTCGAACAGAAGAACATCGACGCAGTCCTCTGCTGCACGACCGACCACACGCACGCCTTCATTACCAACTGGGCGCTGAATCGCGACATGCACGTTTATTGTGAGAAGCCGTTGGGCAACTGTGTGCATGAGGCAAGGTCGGTTCGCCTGAACTGGGACAAGAAAAAGAACAAACTCGCTACGCAGGTCGGCACGCAGCGTCACGCCAAGCCGAACTTCGAGCGCGTCCGCGAGCTGATCAGAGATGGAGCGATCGGCGAGCTGACGGACGCCTATGCCTGGGGCAACAGGCAGATTCGCCGGCCCGGCTATCCGAAGGCCGAGGGCCAGCCGCCTAAGAACCTCCACTACGACTTGTGGATCGGTCCCTCCCCCTGGCATCCTTACAATCCGGAGTATTTCTCCCGCGAACCCGGCATGAACTGCCTCTCGTGGAACATGTACTGGGATTACGGCTCCGGCCAAGTCGGCGACATGGGCAGCCATACGATTGACCTTGTGTGGAACGCCATCGGCGCGGGCCTGCCCACGACGGCCGAAGGCGAAGGCGAGAAGTTCAATCCCGATGTCACGCCCGTCGAATTGCACACTGCTTTCGATATCCCCGCCAACGACTGGCGCGGTCCCGTCCGCGTCCACTGGTACCAGGGCGGCATGATGCCCAGATCGCCGAGAGGCTACGTCGATCTGAACAAGATCGGACATGGTGCGATGTTCAAGGGCACCCAGGGGTTCGTCATCTGCGATTTCGATTCGCGCATTCTCCTGCCGTTCGGCGACCACGCCGACCTGACTTACTACAAGCGTCGGACGAAAAACGAGGTGATTCCGGACATGGGACACTTCCAGAAGCAATGGGTCAACGCTTGCAAGACCGACCTGAAAACCGCTTGCGATTTCGACTACGGCGGAACCGCGATTGAGATGATGCTCCTCGGTCTGGTGGCCTACCGCGTCGGCGAGAAGCTGCAATACGATCCCGCCACCGGTCGCGTCACGAACAGCGCAAAGGCCGACGGATTGCTCACCCGTGAGTACCGCCCCGGCTGGACGCTCAACGGGTAACAGTTTCGTGGCGAGGGCGTCCCGCCCTTGCGTCGCGCGGGCATCCTGCCCGCGACAATCGAAGCTGCGCGAGCAGCGAAACAGCGACAGCCTCATCCCGACGGTTACACGTCGGGATGAGGCTGATTTCTTTATCGGCGGAATACGCGCAGCTTGCATAAGCACCTCAATTGTGCTATAATCACTACTGAACAACATGTCACGGAGTCAGTGATTGCTCTGGCGTGAGAGAAGGGCGAACGACATGTGCAAGCGAAACGCTTTTACGTTAATCGAGCTTCTGGTGGTCATCGCCATTATCGCTTTGCTGCTGGGCATCCTGATGCCGGCCCTGATGAAAGCGAAAGACCACGGCAAACGCATCGTCTGCAACAACCACCTGCGAACGCTGGCCTTAGCCAACGTCCTTTACGCAGATGAAGCCGACGGCTGGTACGTTCCCATCATGGACAGGACACAGGGTGACAACCTGTATTGGCCCGCCAACCGGCTCTTCAGAGAGCTCGTCGGCTACAAGCCCAAGAACGTCGACGTCAAAGAAGGCTGGAACGCTCCCAAACAGTATCTTTGCCCCAGCGACATCATCTCGAAGAAGCAGATGCACGACGCCCAGTACGACAACTGGATCAGCTACGGCTACAACCTGACGGATTGGTACTTCTCGGACTGGTTCGGCATCGGGTACGCCGGACATCGAAACACGACCGTTCCCAGTCCGGCCGGCGAATTGATCTTCACCGAGAGCCACGACTGGTGGCTGTGGTGGTGGGGCGCCAACTACAAAGACGGATGGGACGTCCTCGGCCAGGACACCATCACGCCGTACAAGGAGGTCGGCTGCGACGGCCCGACGCTGTATCGTCACAGCGAAGGGGTCAACATCGCTTTCTACGACGGGCACACGGCGTACATGAAGAAGGAGAAGGTCTGGAGCAAGTACGCCTGGGATATGGGCGCGCCCGGGATGTGGTCCACCTTCATGGACTACCCGCCGACGCCCGCCGAGCAGAGCCGCCTGCCAAAACCATAGATTGCAGCTCATCACACCATTTGGTTCTTGCCAGAGCGGGCCATGTCGTTTATCCTTAGTACTCGTACTGAACGATTCTCCTGAAGTACCGTTAAGGGATTGACACAATGGGTCTGCGAATCAGACGTCTTCGTTTTTCAGTCGTCTTGGCGATTGCGGGACTGGCCGTTTTAGCCGGTTGTGCGCGCAAGCCAAACGTTCAGGCGTTGTTCACCCGGCCGGAATTGCTCAGCCGCGGGCGCCTGGCCGTGCTCGGTCTGACGCCGGAGCAGGAGCAGATATTCATGGCCTCCTATATCCGGGCCTTCCCCGGGCAGATCATCACGTTCGTCGAGAGGAACCGCTTGAAAGATATCATCGGTGAGCAGGATTTGTTGAAGGGCCGGCTCGACGACAACACGCGAGCGAAGATCAAGCGGATTCTCGGCGTCGAAGCCCTCATCATGTGCACCTACTATGACGACGAAGGCGCTGCGATGGGCGGAAAGAAGCTGCGAGTACGAATCGTAGACAGCGAAACCGGCGCGATCCTGGGATCGGTTAT
>CAYZAH010000677.1:0-3094 GCA_964475805.1 uncultured Pirellulales bacterium
CGACCATAATTCTCGGCATCACGTCATACTCGCGTCGGCCCACAATAGATTGCTATGATCGAACACCATCTCCTTTCTTCCAACCTCTACCACCACTGCAAACACACTCTGCGTTTTGTTTCTTTCGTACCGGCAAGAGCGCCACGGTAAGACAACCTACTGTTAAACAAGCGACAGTAGAAGCTCATCCGAAACATGAACTTTCTACGTGCACGACGGTACGATCTATCCTTTCATCTGTGAATCATCTGTATGTCTCTTGTGCGGTTTCACTTAACAGTCGCCGCAGTCAGAATCAGAATACCTTTCATGGCAGCAGCCTTGATACGCGCGGGCTGGTCTTCGCCCTGGATCTCTTTGTACAAAGCAATCGCATCGGACTTGTGACCATCGGCCAGCAATTGCTCCGCACAGACCAGGCAGGCGTCACCTACCGGCATCTTCATGTTGTCAGGCGCGTTCTTCGCGAACTTAGTCAATTCCTTGGCAGCAGCCAACGTACCAATCAGACCCAGTGATTCGGCCGCGGCCTTGGCGACCTGGGAATCGGAGTCGCCGAGATGCTTCGAGATGGCCGTGATGCTCTTCCGGTCGCGACGTTTGCCCAACGAGCCGATAATGCCCGGTTTGAGCTTGCTGCTGACCTTGGGTAATGCGCCCCGCATCGCTTCGACCGCCCTTTCATCCGGAATGCGCTCCAGCGCATAGCGCGCAATGTGCGAGGTGTTCTCGACCGGCAAAAGGGACGCGAGCGCCTCGATGGACTGGGACGTACCCACAGTCCTCAGCCTGCGACATACATAATCCTGGGCGGATCGTGAGATGCCGCCGGTGAGTGCGTCCACCAAGCGTTTCTCCAGCGCTCTTCGTGCAGCGGCGTCGCCATGCGTGGCGATGATCGCCTGATCGATCGGCTTCAAGGTCTCCGGATCGTCGCCCCAATCATAGGTCTTGAGTGTTTCAAATGCTTTGTCTACTGCCGGCGTATTCATTTGGGCAGCCGCTGCGGTGGCCGCACCGGTCGCCAGTGTCACTGTGAACGTTTCTTTACTCGTCATAATCAAGTCTCCTTGTCGCAACCATCGCTGTCTTAGATGACCCAGGGCTCTCTTCTTGCATAGTCAACAAGACGGTTGGCTTCGTCGTCGTCAACGAACTGCTGCTTCACCGTGTCCCATTTCAGCGACCGTTCCAGTTCATAGGTCGCCAGAAACAGGTGGCATACCACTGCTGTGTGGACCGCGAACTCGATGTCGCGGAACGGCCTCCTGCGCGTCTTGACACAGTCGATGAAGTCACCATAGATACCGCCCGTTCCAGCGTAACCGGGAACCGGCTTCGAGGGGCCTTGCTCATTCGTACCTTCGACCTCCAGGTTGCCCCGGCCCGGGTAATTGTGGTGAAGAAGCTTTCCGTTCGGATAGCGGCAGGTTGCATACTTCTTGCCGTTCTCGTTGTGGAAGATGACTTCCTCGGGTTCCAGTTCCCTGACGTCAATGGCGAATGTCGCGCCGCCGAAATGGTGGGCGCCCCAGTCGGTCATGCCGCCGCCGGAGTAGTCCTTGAACGACCGCCAGCTTGTGCCGTCGATGCTGTAACTTCCGCTACACCGATGGGGATGGTACGGCGCCCAGGGGGCGGGACCAAGCCACCGGTTCCAATCGAAGCCGTCGGGAACCGGTTCCCCTTTCTTATTGCAGTCCCTCGGAAGCGGGCCAACGTTAACGTTGATCGACTTGATGATCCCTTTGTTCCCACTCCAGCAAGCGTTGACCGTGTCTCGGTAATCCTCGAGCACACGCTGGCTGCCGCCGGACACGACCCGGCTGTATCGCCGGGCCGCGTTGATCATCAGCCTGCCCTCGCGGAGCGTCCTGGTCTCGGGCTTTTGGCAGTAAACGTCCTTTCCGCTGCGGCAGGCCTCGATCACGACGATCGCGTGCCAATGATCCGGTGTGGCACAATGCACAGCGTCGATATCATCGCGTGCCATGACTTCGCGGAAGTCGTTATACGCTTTGCAGTCCTTGTTGCCATATTTCTTGTCGATGCGGTCCTTCGACCACTCGCGGACATCTCTTTTTACATCGCACATGGCGACGTACTGCACATCGTCGCGGCCCAGGAAGTTGCCTTGGTCGCCCCGGCCCATGTTGCCGATACCAATACCGGCCATCACGATACGGTTACTTGGTGCCGTGCTGCCGTCTTTTCCCATTGCGGACGCCGGAATCAAGTAGGGTAGTGCTACCGACGCGACCGTTCCTTTCAGAAATGCTCTCCGGCCATGAAACGTGTTCCGGTTCTTCACTGGCTTGTTTTTCTGATTTGCCACGTGTTGATCCTTTCATTGGGTCAGTGTGGATAGTTGTATTGAATCATATCGGTTTCGAACACCAACGTGATTAGTCTGACATTTCCTACCTATACAACCACACAGTATACAACGTTTTCCATACGCTGGCCACAATAATCCTGCGAAATACCCGGTGGTGGAGCGACACGGAGGAAACATTCCGTTGTGACTGATCATTTGTCAGTCGGTTTCATATTGCTTAGTCGAAACACATATGCATATTGACTCTTCATCCTGTTCGGATGGAGCTTGGAAGTCGTTACGACCAGATTATCGCCGTCCTTCTTCCAGGGCAGCTTCTCTCCATTTTCCAGGAAGGTCACGACCGTGTTTCGATCCGGCACAATGCCCTTTAACCTCAGCTTCCCATCCGGCCACCTGGGTGTTATCGCATACAGGTTTCCATTTTTGCAGGTGAACAGAACTTCCTTAAAAGCCTGTCCTTCAGGAGGCGCAACCGTCTGTTCCAGGATGTTGAATTTGGACATGTATTCCTTTCTCTCGGTCTTTGGAACGCTACCGGTACTCCACTGGCAAGGCTGCTTCCACATGCGTGTGCCGTAGATGGCCTCTCCATTTATCGCGAGCCATGCTCCGATCTGGAGCAGGCGTTCCTGCATAATCACGGGAATCGTGCCGTCGGCTCTCGGGCCGATATCGAGACAGAGATTCCCTCCGCGACTTACCACGTCGATCAGCATCAGGATCAATTCCTGAGCCGAACGATAGTCTTCCAGA
>CAYZAH010000678.1:0-3088 GCA_964475805.1 uncultured Pirellulales bacterium
TGCATCGCCTCGAGCATCGCCGACTGGGTCTTGGGCGTTGCGCGGTTAATTTCATCGGCCAAGATTATCTGCCCGAAGATGGGGCCCGACTGGAACTGGAATTGTCGTCGGCCCGTCTTGGCGTCCTCCATGACGATGTTGGTGCCGATGATGTCGGCGGGCATCAGGTCCGGCGTGAATTGAATCCGCCTGAATTCGAGCGAAAACACGTCGCTCAACGTGCGTACCAGCAACGTCTTGCCCAAACCCGGCACGCCCTCCAGAAGCACGTGACCACCGCAGAATAGACTGATCAGCACGTTATCGACAATCACTTCATAACCGACGATGACCTTACCGATCTCGCCGCGCAATGACTCGAACATCTCGCGGAATTCGCGGCACTGCGCTTCAACCTCATTTGTATCTTTTGCCATCAGTATAGTCTCCTAAGCGTCTGTTGACTCTTTAGCCTGCATCACCCTATCAAGCGTCTGTCATTCGTGCGTCGTATCATCTTGATCCAGCCCGGCGGCCTTGCGCTTGGCTCTAAGCAATCTCTGAATATGAGAACTGTCCTCCTGCGCGACTGTCTTTGTGGTCGTCGGTTCCTCTGGCTTCCTCGCCTGGGGTCGGGGTGGTTCCGCTACTTTCGCAACAGGCATATCGCCAGCGAAAGCAGTGCCGCCATCGTACCGTCTTGCAGCAATCGCTGCGGCTTTGCCACCCGAGAGCTGATCGCGAAGCTTCTGCCTTCTGGCGCGGAGGCGTTCAAGCGTCGGATCGGCCTTACGTTCGGGCTTGGCTAACCGAACGAGTGAAACAACCCGCCGGGCCATCGCCCGAAAGTCCAGAACGACGCGACGCACCGCCACGTCCAACAAGAACAACGCCAGCCAGACGAGCATGAGCGGCTGCAAAAGCGGCATCTCGGTCTCGGGGAATTCCAACCCGGCGTAATCGAACAGATTAGCCTGGTTGGGATCGGCAGGCAGGATTCGCCCGCCACTGATCTTGCTGACCTCGGTGAGCAGCGGCACGTTATCTGAAAGGTCGCGAAACTCAGGCGCGAAGGGAATCGTCACCGTGGCTTGAGTGAACTGCATCCCCGTCTGGTCGGCGAGCTTCTTGTATCGCAGGTTCACGATGTAGCTGCCCGAAGCTCCCGCCTGGAATTGGCCCCGGTACTGGCCCGGCCCTATCTGCGTCAGTTCGAGCGTGCTCGCACTGACATCGGGCGCGATGATCTGTCCTTCGAGATTCGCGAACTGTAGGAATTTCCCTTCGGCGTCTATCGCCTCGACGTTGACCGTGACCTGGCGACCCTGGACATCGGTGAAAATCTCGCAATCGGAGGACTCTGCCGGCTTGCCCACCCAGCGGACGGTCTGCTCCCAGAATCTCGTGAAGCCTCCCCACCCGAGCCACTTCGACCCCCATCGACTGTCCACGGCACTGGTGAAAGCCACGCAACGTCCCATGCCGGACTGACAGGTGGCCAGGATCGGATCGGCCTGGTCACTCGCCAAAAGAATCTGGTTGAGCCCCCCTTTCGGGCCGGTCAGGACGTATCCGTCCAGTGCGGGCAACTGCGTGGACAAACCCTTTATAAGCTCGCTGAATCCGGAGACGATCTGCGGCGTGAATGTCTTCTCGACGATCATGGACCGCCGAACGACCTGGGCTTCTTTGACGAAGATCTCCGGGATGGTCATCGGGTCGGTGACACGGTAGAATCGGCCCTGCGTTGCCTGCGCGATCTGGTGCAGCAAATCCGCGTCCACGGACGGGCCGACGGCGACCGTCGAAACCGTGATGTCGCTATCGTCCATCGACTCTGCCAATCCGGCGCAAATGTCACGGTCCGAGGTCTGGCCGTCCGTGAGCAGAACGACGTGCTTAATGGCGGCCTTGGCGCCCTGTAAGGCGTCGCGCGCCAGCATCATGGCCGGCCCCATAATGGTCCCGCCGCCCGCGCCGATATTGCGAATTCTCTGGCCGATAGCCTCTTTATCATCAGCCGGTTCGAGCGGAACGAGCCAGTTGCTGATGGCGTCGAAAGTCACCACGCCCACCAGATCGCGCCGGCTCAACAGACGAACGGCGGACGCGGCGTCAATTTTGAACATCTCCACTATTTCACCCGTCATCGAGCCGCTGCGGTCGATCACCAACACGAGCGCTCCTTTGGGCATCTGCTGTTTCTGAGGCGGATCGAGGTCGACGGGAAGCACCTCGGCGACGGGCGAGCCGATCCAGCCACCGGCTCCGAACGAATCCGGCCCCCCGGTCATAACCAGACCGCCGCCGAGATCGTTGACGTACCGGCAGAGCAACTCTTGCTGCTGGAACGTGAACTTACTGCAATCGGTGTTGACCAGAATAACCGCATCGGTATCCATCAGCTTGATGAGGTTGTCGGGGAAGTCCGCCGCGATGCCCGGCTGGGCGTCGATGTCGGACGCGCGCAGGGCCGCGACCAGCGTTTGGCTGCTCGTGCCGTCCGCGTCGAGGACCAGGACGTGCCCCGGGCCTGAAACGTTGGTGATGGCGCTGGCGCGGTTGTTCTGCTCGATTTTGTCCTGGCCCGGCCCGTCCGGAATGAAGACCGCCTCGAACTCATGGATACCTCGCGTGCCGACGGGTAAGGAGATCGTCTGGACGTTGGTGCCCGGCTGCAGCTCGATCGGCGCCGCGATTTCCGGCGATGAGGGATCGAGATCGACGGGCTTGCCATTGAGGTTCAATTGGAGCTTGCCCCGCGAAGTCGACGTGCTGCTGAGAATGAACCGCAGCAAAATTGTCTGGTTGCTTCGGGCGCGGGCCGGCGCCGCCAACCGCTTGAACACGACTTCATGGTCGTACTGATAACGTAAAGGCAATACGTCCACGGGGATTCCGTTAGCCGCGGCGGTGCGGGCCGCTTCTTTCAAGTCGCCGGCCGTCTCATTGCCCTCGCTGACTAACAATATCCTGACGGCGGTATCGGGCGGAGAAATGGCTAAGGCCATTTGAACGCCATCGGCTAACTTGCTCTGTCCGCCTTCCAGAGTTGTGTTTCTCTGGTGAATCGCGCCATCCCGTGTTGGCAATTTGGAGATATTCGCCG
>CAYZAH010000679.1:0-3087 GCA_964475805.1 uncultured Pirellulales bacterium
TCCGGCATTCGGATCCCTTGGACCCTTATTGAAAACCTCCAGCACACCTTTCAGTTCTCCCTTCACCACCAACGGTACTGCAAAATATTCCGTAAATTTGTCCGGTAGCAGCAATTCCTTTCGATTAAACACAATACCCGATGTATTTAAATCAAGTAAGTGCACAGTTTGCCGTTCGGCGGCCACACGACCCACCAATCCGTTTCCCAGCCGTGTGCTATAACCGTGGATTTTCGGCGATGTAAATCCCTTGCCGGCAAAGAACTCAAGCATTTGAGCATATGGGCGGAACAAGAAAACCGATGCTGCGTCAACTTCAAGCTGCTTGACCAGCTCGCTCATTATGATCTCGAGGCTTAAATGCATATCAAAGCTGGATGTGATCGCACGATCGATAGAACTCAAGGAGGTCATCCGCCTGAGCTGCAGTTGTTCATGATCCTCCGCCTGCTTTCGGATAATTGCCGACGTCACATGATGACGAATATACCTTACCCTTTCCAGATCTCCTTCTGAAAACTCTGATTCACCAGATAATTCCAAAAGCCCGATAACCTGACCTGATGAAACGAGTGGAATAACCAGGGAAGATCCGATATTTAATACTTTGTAAATTTGAGGGACCAATTTTTGCATCGGCGAACGAAGCATTTCGGGAAGGAAATTCGTCTTCGTAAATTCAAAAATCCATTCCTGGATTTGCTTCGGATCTTTCATTAATATTCCATTTTCTTCCTTCAATAATTTTTCAATGAAGCTACCCTTCTCAATTGGAATACGAATTTTTGGCAGATCTCTTCCGATGATTCTTTCAATCGTTCCACGAAGTTCCGGGGGAAATGTCATGGTTTGCATTTCCAGAGATTTTTTGTCCGGCGTCAGCAAATAGACGGCTACATCCTGCGCGTGAAAAACTTTTCGTGTTTCACGCGCGAACGTCTCAATAATCCCGACGACGCTTTCCCCATTGTTTATGGCAGCGTTCATCACGTTTATCAGGTTGAGATCCTGGGTGCGGTACAGAATCTCCAATTCCGCCTCTTTCCGATCGGTGATATCGAAATTTATCCCCACCATCCTGAGCGGTTTTTTGGAATCGTCAAAAATGACTTCCCCGAATGCCCTTATCCAATGAACAGAACCATCCGGCCAAACCACCCGAAATTCTGTATTGTACGGTTGTTCTCTATTAATCGCTTTTTGGTTACTTTGATCAGCCTTTTTTCGGTCATCTGGATAGATAATATCAAGCCAGGCATCATAAGAAATCGTGACCTTTTCCCTATCTATCCCATAGAGTTCATACATGCGGTCATCCCAGATCAACTCATCTTTATCAATATCCCAATCCCAAATACCCAATTTGGCCGATCTGGAAGCAAGTTCCAGGCGTTCCCGCATGATGGCAGCCCGTTGTTCAGCCAGTTTCCTTTGAGTCCGCTCAATGGAAAGAATGAATATGCCTTCGGGTATCGGTTGGATGCCAAGATCAAACCAGCCAAAAGAGCCATCCGGGTAATCAAATTTATTCTCGATATTCAGAGGTTTTCTATTGTCCATGACATATTTCATGGACATGAACAATGTAGAATTTTCTGCTTCCGGCCAAATATCCAAAAAACTATTGCCGAGTATGTCATTTTTACTCATGTGCGTTTGTGTTGCAGCTGCTTCATTAACATACATATACTTCCATTCCGGGCTAATTATCTGACAGCCTTCCAGCATACCGTCCAATGTCGTGCGATAGCGTTCCTCGCTTTTCGTTAATTCTGCCTGCGCTTTTTTAATCTCGGTAATGTCATTGAAAGAGTTCAGATAATAATTCTCGCCATTAATGACCACAACATCCGTGTTAGCCAGGAGATTGACTAGCGATCCCGATTTCGTGAACAGGGTCAATTCAAGATTCCGGGCTTTACGATTTTTTAACAAATCATCGAGGATCTTTTTGCGTTTCTCATTCTGAATATTTATGTTTAAATCAACCGGGGTTTTCCCAATCACTTCCTCTTTGGAAAATCCGAACAATTCCGACCAGGCATTATTGACATTCTCATATACTTGATCAGGAACACGAGTTAATTCGATGGGAACGGCCGCTTCATTGAACAGAGTCGAGAATTTAAATTCACTCTCACGTAACGCATCTTCTGCCAATACTCGACGGCGGGCGCCTTCGATTTTATCCAGGGCAAATGTTATATCTTGACCCATTTCCTCCAATAATCGAACCCTTTCCCCATCAGCAAAGAAATCATTATTGCCTGAACACAAAACCAAAAACCCCGCAGTTTCACCCGCAAGTTTGAACGGTACAGTAGCCACCGAGTTTAAGTTATTCGCGGCTGCTATCTCCCTGCAATAGCTCATCCCCGGATCATTTAAAATATCACCACTGCAGGTAACCTTTCCACTAATAGCTGCTTCATTCAACAAACTTTCCTTGAAGGGCGATTGATTAAGATTGATGAATTCGATAGAAAGTTTTTTACTTCCCGGGTTATTTATTACTTCAGGTTTTACTTCCCCAGTCTGGCTATCAATGAGGCCAATCCATGCCAATTTAAATCCGCCGTAATTAATTGCTACATCACATATACTTTTATACAGTTCTTTTTCGTCACTAACCCTAACAATCGTCTGGTTTACCTGACTGAGCGTAGCATACATACGGGTAAGATCCTCGATCTTCCGCTCATTCGCTTTTTGCTGTGAGAGATCAATGATAAAACCGCCGATCTCGTGTTCCGCATTCGGCAGCATAGCAAACACAGCCATTACATGTACAACAGTCCCGTCACGGCGGATATATACCTTTTCATATGGTCGACACGCACCTTGTTTCAATACCTGCTGTCTGGCTTCCCAGTCGGCTTTTTCATATTTTTCTGGTGTAAGTTTTTTCCAATCCAATAAGCCTTTTTCAAACTCACTGCGAGTATAACCAACCAAATCCAGGAAGTAATCGTTTACATCCAGAATGCGACCGTCATTGGACTCTTTGACAACTCCAATAATGTTTGAGTCGATCAGGTTGCGCAGGTTGGCAACCGATGCCCTCATTTCATCGGCAATTTCCTGGTT
>CAYZAH010000680.1:0-3085 GCA_964475805.1 uncultured Pirellulales bacterium
GCGCCCCGTGCCCGAGGATACGGTGACTGTCTACGGGATTGTCACGGCGTTGGGTATCGTGGCGCTCGTGCTCACTTTTCTCGTTTCGCTCGGCTTCCTCATGGGGACGTTGTTGCGCAAGCCGCTGTTGGCGGTGGTCGTGCTTGTCTTCATTTGGTATCCCATCGGGCTGATTCTGAGCGTCTTTTCGCTGGAGGAATTCTCGCCGATCAGCCTGAGCCGGGCGATTTCCACACAGCTTCGCCAGTCCTGGCGAGAGCCTGATGCGAATCCGCAGAGCCAAACGGACGCGGCGGAGATCGACGCCGTCACCGATCAGATGTCGCACTTCTTCAGCGTCTTCTCCGGCGTCCAGCCGAAACCAAAAGCAGCCAATCCCGACTTTTTCGAGAGCGGGAAATTCGAGGACTTCTCACTGCTCCGTGTGGTCCTGGGGTATGGATTGCCTACCTTAGCGGCGGTCTTTCTGGCGGGGCTATGCTTCTATTGGCGCGATCTCTAACGAGCGAGCCGGCGCCAAATGTGAAATTCTGAAAAATGCCCAAGATAAAGACAAAACCGTAACAAAACGGTAACATCCAGTTGGTAGCATTACTCGGATTCACATGAATACGCATGATCGCTTAGGTTCGACTGGAGGTATCTCATGTCTGAAAGACTTCGACCCATATTGATTTTGATGTTGGCTGTCTCGGCATTGCAGACGGCCACGGCGGCGCAATCCGAACCTCCGGCCATCCAGTGGATTCCGGAGGACGCCGTGATTTCCCTGGAGTTGTCGCGCCCGAAGGCGTTGCTCGATCTCTTTGCAAGTGACAAAGCCATCGAGTTCATCACATCGCTGCCGGTCTATCAAAAGCAAGCGTCGAATCCCAAGTTCACCGAGTTTCTCGGCGTGGTCAGGTATCTTGAGACCACATTGGGAACGGACTGGCGCACGGCCTTGGCGAGGTTAACCGGCGGGGGTGTCACGTTAGCCGTGTGCCCGGAAGATACGGTCGTACTTATCGTCGATGCTGAAGATGCGCCGATGTTAAACCAGCTTCACGAGACATTTCTCAGCTTCGCCAGGGATGACGCTGCCAAGCAAGGCCAGCCGGGCCGCGTCGCGTCCACTCAATACCGGGACGTCACGGCGTGGACGTTCGATGGAAAAGAGGCGCATGCGATTATCGGCAGCCGGCTCGTCATGTCCAATCGTTCGGAAGGTCTCAAGGCTATCCTGGATCGACGCGCCGAAGCCGGGGGGACAAGTCTGGCCTCGAAACCGACCTACCGGACTGCGAAGAGCGGAGTAGGATCCGACAATGTCGCGACCGTCTTCGCCGACCTCAAGCTCCTGATGCAAGTTCCCAAGCTGTCCGGTCTCCTCGAACAACAAAGGAAAAACCCTCTGGCGGCGCTGGCGTTCGCGGGAATCGTCGAATCCGTGCGAGACTCGAACTGGTTGGCCGTGGGATTAGATATTCGGGGCAACACGTTGACCCTTCGGCCGGTAATAGACGGCGAGGCCGTTGCCCAGACCAGTCCGGCGGCGTTCGCTTTGCCCAAAGAGGCTGGCGACGGCGCCTTGCCGAATCTGTCGGTGCCGCGTCGTATCGCCGCGATGACGCTCTATCGCGATTTGCATCAGTTTTACGCCGCCAAGGACGAGCTTTTCCCTGAGCGCACCTCGGGACTCATCTTCTTCGAGAACATGATGGGCATCTTCTTTAGCGGACGCGACCTGACGAATGAAGTGCTGGCCGAGACGGAGCCTTGGTTACGTTTTGTCGTAGCCGAGCAGGAATTCGATCCCGCGATCGGCACGCCCCAGATTAAGATGCCCGCCTTTGCGGTGATCCTTCAGCTTCGCCACCCTGAGCGGTTCAGAGAGGTCGCCGAGGAGGCGTGGCAAAAGGCGGTGGGCTTGATTAACTTCACACGGGGCCAGCAGGCTCTGCCCGGATTGATTATCGACCGTCCCATGCACGCGAATACCCGCTTCACGATAGGCTATTTCTCGACCGTCCAGATTGAGGACAAGACGAAACTGGATACGCGATTCAATCTCCGCCCGGCGCTGGCCATGCCGGGCGACTACCTGATTCTCAGTTCGACGGATGGCTTGGCTTGCGATCTCATCGACGCTCTGGACTGGGAGGCCGGGCAGGGTGTCAAGCCGCTGGCCGAGACGCACAGCCGGATCGAGATCGAGGGAAGCCGGCTGGCCTCGATTCTGGAGGCCAACCGAAACATACTCGTTCGCGGGGACATGGTGAATAAAGGCCGCACGCAAGAGGAGTCCGAGGCTGGGATCGACATGATGATCTCCATGGTCAAGCTTGTGGAGCGCCTCGACCTTAGTATCGGCATGCACGAGGGTTTGACCCAGGCACAACTGGGGATAAAACTGAACCTGCCGTGACCGTGGCTCGTTCATAGCGAATATCGAAAGGAAGTCCTCATGGCTTTGCAGACTGAGAAGCTGAACGACCCCGGCTGGGCGTGGGCGGCATATGAGCCCGATGATGAGCGGCCTTGGAATCTCGCAGAAGTGGGACATCTTTATCGGCGTGCCGCTTTTGGGGGCGATTGGGGACAACTGCAACAAGCGCTCTCGGATGGACCTCAACAGGCCGTTGACAAGTTGTTGAGACCTTCGTCGGACGTCGAAACCTTCAACGCCACTCTCGATGACTATGAGACTTCTGTCACTTCGGCGAATGACCTGCGCGCCTGGTGGCTGCGCCGGATGATTCAAACGCAACATCCGCTACTGGAGAAGATGACGCTGTTCTGGCACAGCTATTTCGCCGCCAGCGCCACGGAGGTCAAGGACGCCCGGCTGATGCGGCAGTATGTCCAGCTTTTGCGCAATCAGGCCCTGGGTTCGTTCAGGATCTTGCTCGAAGGTATCTCGCATGATCCTGCTATGCTCGTCTGGCTTGGCGCTGATGCCAATCGCAAAGCCATGCCGAATGAGAGCTTTGTTCGCCCGCTCTTGGAGACGTTCACCGTAGGTCCCGATCATTCAACGGAAAAGGACATCCGGGAATCTGCCAGGGCCTTTACGGGCTGGTTCGTGTTCAGCGGCAAGCTTCGC
>CAYZAH010000681.1:0-3084 GCA_964475805.1 uncultured Pirellulales bacterium
CAATTGCTCGAATTCGTGACAGGAGCCGGCTCGCTCAAGCAGGCGACCGTATTCTTCGAGGAGCTGCGCACCACGGAGATCATTCCATTCGAGCGTGACTTGAGCGTCATGAAGATTTGCGTCAGCGCCGCGCCGTTGATGGGATTGCTGGGCACGGTGACCGGGATGCTCGCGACTTTCGGGGCGCTGGCCTCCGGCGCCGGCGGCGAAAAGACCATGGGCCTCGTGGCCGAAGGTATCTCCGAGGCGCTCGTCACCACGGAAACCGGTTTGATTATTGCACTGCCGGGACTGTTCTTTCAGTACCAGCTCTCGCGCCGGCTCGAACGTTACCGGGTTTTCCTGACGCACCTCGAAACGATTTGCACACAGAATCTATACAAGACGCTTCGAAAGGCCGAGCCGATCGACGTGGCTCGTGACTCGGGTCTCGTGACTCGCAGTGCAACGAGGGGCCGGGCACGCACGACGAGCCACCAACGACGAACGTCGTTGCCCAGGCGACAGAAGGTCACGTATGAGCCGACACGGAAGCGGGAAAAGGTGGCGTAAGCTAACGATTGAGGGTAGGTATGGGTCGTTTTCGCGAAATGGCAACGGAAGACAGCGGCGACGTCGGCGTAGATATCTCGCCGCTCATCGACTGTGTCTTCATACTGCTGATCTTTTTCATTGTCACGACCACGTTCGTCGAGGACACGGGCGTCGAGGTGGATAAGCCGCAGGCAGCCTCGTCTGTCCAGCTCGAAAAGACCAGCATCCTGCTGGCATTGACCGACAAGGGTGAGGTCGTCTATGGCGGACGGGAGATCGGTTTTAGCGGCGTCCGGCAGCTCGTCAAACGGATGCTGCAAAAGGAGGACGTGCCCGTCATCATTCAGGCCGATGCCGCCGCTCCGTCCGGCCTGCTCGTTCGTGTCGTTGATGAAGCCAAGCTCGGCGGCGCGACCAAGGTGAGCCTGGCTGCGCGCAGACCTCAGAGTTGAGTGTCCAAACCGTGAGGAGTCAACAGACATTCAGTATCTTCCGTGAGGTACGCTACTACCTGTGGGTTGTCATAGGCACGGTAGTGGCTACCCTGGCTCTGTTTATCGTGTTGCCCCTCATGCAGACGATTAGCAGGCCGCCCACAGACGACCTATTTCTGTCGGAAGTGGATTTGGCGAACGCCGAGCCGCCACCCCCGTCGCCGCAGGCGGAAGAGCCGAAGCCGCAACCGGAACCCAAGGAAAAGCCGCCGGAGCTTGCGGAGGAGGCGGCGCCCCTGGATCTCTCACAGCTTGAGATGGCGCTCAATCCCGATTCCAGCCAAGGCTGGATGGGAAGCGGTGATTTCGCCGTCAAACTCAATACAATCGTATCGGAGTCGAGTGATGACAGTGCCGATCAGATTTTTTCGATGGATGATCTTGATCAAAAGCCCCGGGCTGTCTATCAGCCGAGTCCACTTTTTACCAAGCAGCTTCGTCGAAAAGCCCCCGGCAAGGTCAACGTGATCTTTATTGTGGATGAACGTGGGCGCGTTATTGAGCCGCGTGTGCGCAGTTCCACGGATACGATCTTCGAGAAGCCTGCGCTGGACGCAATCAAGCGCTGGAAGTTCGAACCTGGAAAGCGGAGCGGCAAGGCCGTGCGTTTTCGCATGCTTGCCCCGATCACTTTCTCGAAAGGATAAGTCATGAACGTGCGATACGGAACACAGTCCTCTGTCATCTGCTTTTTCTCATCCGTCCTCTGTCTTATGTCTGCCGGAAGCTCTTTGCAGGCTCGCGAGCAGACCCCTCTGAGTAAAGCGGCATTGGACTACTGGAACAGCCCGGCATTTCAACGACAATTCGCTGATAGTTACGTGGCTGAGACGGAAATCGAGCCGAGTGTCACGCAGCGCGAGCGTGAGAGGATGTTGAAGGTGTTCGATCTGATTTCGTCGGACAAGATGGATGAAGCCGCCCGGATGCTCCAAAAGGAGACGAGTCCCGCCTCCAGCGCCGTCTTTGATTTCACGCTGGCTAATATCTACTTCCAGCAGGAGAAACTCGAACAGGCCGCCGCCGGTTATGAACAAGCCGTCAAGAAATATCCGAAATTCCGCCGTGCCTGGAAGAACCTTGGGCTGATCCGCGTCCGCAACGGGGAATTCGAGCGAGCGATACCTGCACTAACGCGCGTCATCGGATTAGGCGGCAGCGACGCCCTTACCTTTGCCCAGCTCGGCTATGCCTATTTGTCTGTGGGCAATGATCTCTGCGCCGAGTCGGCCTATCGCATGGCCGTACTGCTCGATCCCGCTACCATCGATTGGAAGGTGGGATTAGCGACCAGCATCCTCAAACAGGAACGGTACGCCGAGGCCGTCTCGCTCTTCGACCAGCTCATCCAGGACGATCCGAACCGTGCCGACCTCTGGCTCTACCAGGCCAATGCCTACATTGGGCTGAAACAGCCGCTCAAGGCCGCTGTGAATTATGAATTGGTGGATCGCCTGGGCGCCTCCACCGTCGGCAGCCTCAACAAGCTCGGGGACATCTACGTCAACCAGGAGCTGTTCGGGACGGCTGTCCGATCCTATATCCAGGCCCTCGAAAAGGACCCGCAGGCCAACATCGCACACACGCTCCGTGTGGCCAAGGTACTTATTTACAACGGCGCTCTCGCGGAGACCAAGCAACTCATAGATCGCATTGAGGCTCTGCGCGGGGCGAGTCTCAGCGAAGACGACCGCAAGGAGCTGCTCAAGCTCCGCGCGCAGATAGCCGTGGCCGAAGGCGCCGGCGAGGAGCAGGTCAAGGTGCTCGAAGAGATCGTGGCACTCGATCCGCTCGATGGTCAAGCCCTTATTCTGCTCGGTCAGAGTTGCGCCAGGTCGGGTGACACCGAGAAAGCGGTTTTCTACTACGAGCGTGCCGAGGGTCTGGAGAAATTCGAGGCCGATGCCAAGGTGCGCCACGCCCAGCTCCTGGTTCGACAGCGCAAGTACGCCGAAGCCCTGCCGTTGCTGCGCCGCGCTCAAGAGCTCAAACACCGGGACGACGTTCAGAAATATCTCGAACAGGTGGAACGCTTCGCCAAGACACGGTGATGGGC
>CAYZAH010000682.1:0-3079 GCA_964475805.1 uncultured Pirellulales bacterium
GACGGCGAGCGGTGGCGGTTCTCGGTCCGCGACAACGGGATCGGGATCGACCCGCGGCATCACGAGCGGATCTTCAAGATATTTCAGCGTCTTCACACGCTGAAGGAGCACCCGAGCTACGGCGTCGGCCTGACGATCTGCCAGAAGATCGTTCATCGCCACGGGGGACAAATCTGGGTGGAGTCGGAGGAAGGACAAGGCTCGACGTTCCACTTTACCATTTGAACAATTGGGGGAATATGAAGAACTACAAGCGTTATCTGTACGCATTGCTGGCCGTTCCGGTCGTTATTCTCACCCGCTATGCCCTGCTGCCTTTGACGGGCGGCGGCATACCGTTCATCACGCTCTTTCCCGCGACGGTGGCCATCGCTTTGTTAGGCGGGATGGGTCCGGCCATCGTAACGGGTGTGCTTGGAGTGCTCGTATCCGACTACTTTTTTGTAGAGCCGTTGCATTCCTGGGACTTCGGGATCGAATTCGTGTCTCGAACGGCTATCGTGGTCCTGACCAGCGTCTTTGTCGGCTACGTCGGCGCCGTGCTGCGAAAAGCTCGCGCCAGGGCTGAGGAGCAAACGGTCGAGTTGAGCCGCAGCCGGGAAGACCTCAAACGCGCCCAAACCGTGGCGCTGACGGGGAGCTGGCGGCTGGACGTTCACAAAGACGTTCTGAGCTGGTCCGACGAGGCGTATCGCATCTTCGGCGTGCCCGCCGGGACACCGTTGACGTACGAATCGTTTCTCTCTTACATCCATCCCGATGACCGCGCGATGGTCGATGAGAAATGGCAGGCCGCGCTGAAAGGGGACGAGTACGACGTCGAGCATCGAATCGTTGTGGATGGTCAAGTCAAGTGGGTCCGCGAGAAGGCGGAGTTGGAATACGGCAAGGACGGCGTGCTGACAGGCGGTTTCGGTACCGTGACGGACGTGACGGAGCGAAAGAACAGAGAGGACACGCTTCATCGGCTCAACCGCACGCTCCGGGCGCTGAGCGACACCACGCAAACCATGATGCACGCCCGAGATGAGGTGCAGTACGTGCAGGAGGTTTGCGACATCATCGTCAAGGATTGCGGCCACAAAATGGTCTGGGTGGGTTTTGCCGAGAACGACCGGGAAAAGAGCGTGCGGCCCGTGGCGTACGCGGGCTTCGACAAGAGCTACGTCGAGACGCTCGATGTTTGCTGGGCGGACGTCCCGCGAGGTCGAGGGCCGACGGGCACGGCGATCCGGACCGGCAAAACCAGTCTTTGTAAGAACATGCTGACCAATCCCGCGTTCGAGCCGTGGCGGGCGGACGCGATGAGGCGAGGCTACGCTTCTTCGATCTCGCTTCCGCTGATAAGCGGCCCGACAACCTTCGGCGCCCTGACCATCTATTCGACGCAGCCGGACCCGTTTTCCGAAGATGAGATTAGGCTGCTCCAAGAGCTGACGAACGATCTGGCCTACGGCATCTCGGCTATCCGCTCGCGGATCGCCCGCGACGAGGCCCAGAAAGCCCTGCAGGAAAGTGAGGCGACCCTCCGGGGAATCCTGGACGCGACAAGGGAGTCTATCTGGCTGTTCACCGCTGACGGTGTAGTCGTGATGGGCAACCCCACGGCATTGTCGCGCTTCACCAATCCGGCCGACGAAATCATCGGCAAACACTTCCACGACTTCCTGCCGGCGGACCTTGCCGAATCCCGGCTGGCCCGGCTGAGAGAGACCGTCGAGTCGGCCCGGCCGCTGGAATTCGAGGACACTCGCAACAACATAATATTCCGCCACAGCTTCTACCCGGTGCAGGACGCTCAGGGCCGCGTCACCTCGGTCGTCTCTTACAGCCGCGACATCACCGAACAGAAGAAAACCGAGCAGCTCATCCTCGAAGGCCAGAAGCAGAACAAATTCCTGGCGAATATTATCACTTCCGCATCACAACCGGTCGCCGTGGGTTACCCGGATGGTCGTCTCGGAATGGTCAACACGGCCTTCGAGAAATTGACCGGCTACACCGCTGACGAGCTGAAAGCCGTGGAGTGGTCGGAGGATCTCACACCGGCCGAATGGAGGCCGATTGAGGAGAAAAAACTGGACGAGCTGCATCGAACGGGCAAACCGGTCCGGTATGAAAAGGAATACGTCAGAAAAGACGGATCCCGCGTTCCCATCGACCTGCTTGTACACGTGGTCAAGGACACAAACGGCGAGCCTCAATACTACTACACGTTCATAACGGATATCACGGAACGTAAGCGGGCCGAGCGGACGCTGCACGATGAGCGGGATTTTATCACGGCGGTGCTGGATACGGCGGGCGCCCTGGTCATTGTCCTCGACACGGAAGGACGGATCAGGCGGTTCAATCATGAATGTGAGAGAATCACCGGGTATGCGTCCGGCGAGGTGGTTGGCCGGGTTTTCTGGGAGTTCCTGGTTCCCGAGGACGATCTGGCCGGCGTGCAGCAAACGTGGGAGAAGCTTCGTGCCGGCGATTTCCCGAACAGCCACGAGAACCACTGGGTTGCGAAAGACGGCTCGCAACGCCTCATCTCGTGGGCCAACACGGCGATAGCCCGGCCCGACGGTCAGATCGAATACATCATTGCCACGGGCGTGGATATCACCGAGCGCAAGCGGATGGAAGAGGAACTCAGAAAGTCGCGGGACGAGCTCGAAGCGCGCGTCGAGGAACGGACCAGAGAACTGACCGCGGAAATTACCGAGCGTCGGAGGGCTGAGGAAAGGACCGTCGCCGAGCGCCAGCGATTCAATGACGTGCTGGAGACGCTGCCGGTTTACGTATGCCTGCTGACGCCCGATTACTATATGCCCTTCGCCAACCGCGTTTTCCGCGAGCTTTTCGGCTATTATCCTGACAAGAAATGCTACGAGTTTCTGTTCAACCGATCTGAGCCTTGCGAAAACTGTGAGACGTACAAAGTGCTGACCACCGGCGAGCCGCAACACTGGGAATGGACGGGGCCGAACGGCAGAAATTACGATATATTCGACTTTCCATTCAAAGACACGGACGGCTCGCAACTGATCCTGGAGATGGGCATCGACGTAACCGAGCAAAAGCGCGCCCA
>CAYZAH010000683.1:0-3074 GCA_964475805.1 uncultured Pirellulales bacterium
AGCTCGGCGAGGATCTCTCTGGCCATCTTTGTCCTGACGTCGTACATGCTGGCCAGGACCCGAACGTTAACTTGCTGACTGTAGCGCTTGCACAGAACGCTCAGCGTCTCGAGTTGTTTGCTGAGCCCGTGAAGTGCGAAGTAGCCGGTCTCGACGGGAACGACCACGTCAGTGGCCGCCCTCAGCGCATTGAAGGTCAAAAGGCCCACGGCGGGCGGACAGTCGATGATAGCAAAATCATAGCCCTCCCTGACTTCTTTGAGAGCTTCCTTCAGACACGATTCACGATCCGGAATGCCCGCCATCTGCTGCTCGAACGCGGACAAGTCGATGCTGGCCGGCGCCAGCTCCAGACTATCGCCGATCTGCCAGAGTATCTCGGTCAGCTTGATAGGTTCGTTCCGGCTTCTGCTTATCAGTACGTCGTAGATGCTTTGCTCGATTTGCTCTTCGGGTACCGCCAATCCCACCGCACAGTGCGACTGGGGGTCCATATCGACCAGCAATACTTTCTGGTCGGCTCCGGCCAGGGCACTGGCCAAGTTGATAGATACCGTTGTCTTCCCGCAGCCACCTTTCTGATTGACAACTGCTATCGTCCTCATAGCGTATATCTCCAGCCTGGAAAACGCGTCATCCTTAACACATCGCGTCTATTATAAAGACACTTGTCCGTACTGCAACAGCAATACGGGGTCTAAATGTTTTTCGGCAAAAAAAAGTATAAAACTTTATCTTTTTATGGGACGGGCCAATAAAAACGCCCGTACCCATATCATCACATAGAATGCAAAAGCGCAATTGCAGCGCAGTGACGCAGAACACTCGTGACCGCGACAAGGTACCTGTTTGCCGTGACTCATTTTTCAATTTGGATTCCACAGGAAAATTGTTATATTGCCAAAAATGTGTCGGTGTTGAAGAGTACTTAAAATTAGGAGATCGATTCATGAACGACAAGATACTGGAACGCCGGAATTTTTTGAAGCTGGCCGCTACAGCCGCTGTAGGGACAAGATTACTGGACCTTAGCGCGACCGCTCAGGCCGGCCGGAGCAACAGCAGGCCACGTAAAGCGCTTCAGTTAGGAATGTTGCCCAAGAAGCTTTCCGATCGGGACAAATTCGAGCTTGCGAAGAAGTGCGGCTTCGACGGAATCGAGGGTTATCCGATGGCGGACCTGGACGCCGCAAAGCAACTCGGCCAACTGTCGCGTGACGTCGGCGTTCCGATTCACTCCATCGTCTACGGTGGATGGGGAGCACCCTTCTCCGATCCCAATCCCGAGGTCATCGCCAAAGGGATGCAAGGAATGGAAACAGCGCTGCGAAGCGCCAAGGCGCTCGGCGCCGAGACCGTGCTGCTCGTGCCCGCGATCGTCACGGAAACCGTCTCGTATGGTGACGCCTACAAACGTTCGCAGGAGCACATCCGCAAACTCCTACCGTTGGCGGAAGATCTTGGTGTCACTATCGCGGTCGAAAACGTCTGGAACAAGTTCCTCCTGAGCCCGCTCGAGTTCGCACGCTACGTGGACGAATTTGACAATCCGCGACTCAAGGCCTATTTCGACGTTGGCAATGTGATTCTCTTTGGGTACTCGCAGGATTGGATCCGCACGTTAGGCAAGCGCATTGTCAAGATTCATCTCAAGGACTTCAGGCGCAAAGGCTATCAATGGACGAATCTGCTCGAGGGCGACGTGAACTGGAAGCAGGTCCGCATAGCACTGGACGAGATCGGCTACAACGGGTTCATGACGACCGAGCTGCACGGCGGTGACGAAGCCTATCTGAAGGACCTGTCCGCTCGAATCGATAAGATTATTGCGATGTAACCTCAACGTTATCTTTCGTGACGAGGGCGTCTCGCCCTTGTGTCACGCGGGCATCTTGCCCGTGCAATTAACGTCCCCAAGCTCGTCCGCTCCGCCGGGTGGACGAGCTTGAAGATGATCGCCGAACGGACTCACGATGGGTCCTTTCATCACTTCCAAACCGGAAAGAAAACCTCTCCTTGTGTTTTTTGGCCACTTTTTTCGCTCGAAGTGACATAGGGTTGTCACTCCGAGAAGATTTTCCTTCCGAAATCAGCTCGCTCTTGTCGTAATTTGCGTTAGGTCGAGTATCCCAAGCCGGGTGGGTAGACTGCAAGTAAAGAAAGCTGCAAAGCCCAAGGAGAACAAAGTGGTTATGTACGTCGAAAATCTTTCGCTCGATGCGAATCCGTACGACCTCTTAGAGCGCTTCGAGCAATACGGGCAGGTCGAATCCACATCGATGGTCAGTCGCGTGTGATCGCAAACAGAGGCAATATCATACAGGGAATACTAAAGGTGAGAAATCAGGCCATCTGAAGCGCCGGAAGGTAGTCAACGAAATATTTGTCTTTTTTGATCGCTCCGGGAGAGGTAAAAAGCACGAAAGGACTCCCGCACGCTGATGCTTTCAGCACGGGAGTCCTTGAATTTAGCTCGTCACGTCCTCGTTTCACCGATTGCTGCTGAACCCGCCTATCCTTTGACCTTGACTTTGACGGCTCTCGCCTTGGCAGCTTTCGGCAGCATGACCGACAGGACGCCGTCCTTGTACTCGGCTTCGATCTTCTCCGGATCGACGTCGGTCGGCAGGGTCAGCTCCCGCCGGAAGCTGCCGTATCTGCTCTCGACCTGATAGTAACCCTTTTCCTTCTTCTCGTCCGTGCGTTTCTTTTCCCCGCTGATGGTTAGCGTATCGCCATGGACGGAGATGTCGATGTCCTCGGCCTTGCAGCCGGGAAGCTCGGCCCGCACACTAATGGAGTTTTCCTCTTCGGCGACGTCGATCGCGGGCCACGCCCGAAACACGCCAAGCGGGCGGTCCAGGCCCCGGAAGAAGCCGTCAAACAAATCGTCCATTCCGTTGTGTAATCTCGACAGACCGTTTCGTTCTCTTGTTTTGTAGGGTATAAGCACCATAGTTGCACCTCACTATTCTTTTGTTATTGGCTCAAATCTTTCGTTTTTTCGTTTCTTCAATTCACGACTTTCATTAGTACTATATGCAAAACGCGTGCCAAACCGTCGAGCGGCCATA
>CAYZAH010000684.1:0-3073 GCA_964475805.1 uncultured Pirellulales bacterium
TGGGATTCGGGATCTCGTAGTAACGCGGCAGATACTCCGTCGGCCCTTTCAGTTCACGGGCCCAGGGCGCTACGATGTTGATGATCGGGGCCCCGAGCTTCTTCCCAATTCGGCAACCGGCCTCGAAGTAGTCCAGTGCCTGCGCGCGAGCGGCCTGGTCTGTGCTGGACAGGTCCTCGACCACCGGCTGGAAAAGGACGAACTGCGAAACGCTCAGTTTGTTTCGACGGAGCTTTTGATTGAGGCGGTCGATTCGAGCCTCCGTCCAGAAGTCTGTCAGGTCACGACGCGCCGTCACGATCAGCTCAACACCGTCGGAACCTAACTCGCCGATGACGTCCAGCGCCGGCTCCGGGTCCGCGGCCGGACCCAGATTGTGAAAGCACCAGCTCAGGCACCCAACCTTGATTTTGTCCCGCGCCGGCGGCTGTGGCTGCGCCAACGCCCTCGTCAGCGGCAGCACGGATGTCGCCAGTGCGGCCTCTTGAAGAAATTCTCGTCGATTCATAGTCTTACTGTACCTCCCTGGCAATGGCCAAATACTCTTCTTCAAAGTTCAACGTTACGGTTAATTGCCCCGTTTGCCAGACAAACGACTAATTACCCTGTTTCGTTCGTCTGCCGCGCCAGTCGCCTAACATTCGTTTGAGGCGACGCAGAACGCCGTCACGTGTCAGATCGGCAGCGACCTGGCCGGAAGCCCGCAACTTCTCCAATGCGGCGGCATTCTCCGCGGCACGAGCCGCCGCCAAGTCGGACAGGACCTGCGGAATCTCTTCGCGGATTGAAAGCAGACACGTGAAGGCGCCTCGGTCAAATTCAAGCACTTCGCAATTCGTGACGGCTGATATGGTTGCACTTCTTGGCAAGCCGGTCAGCAAGCTCATTTCACCGAAGATCGCGCCGGGTTGCAGTTCAAATTCCACGTTACGTGATGTGTCCGGATTCGCGATGGTGCCACGTGCTTTTCCTCTGACCAGGACATAAAACGACTCTCCAGCCTCATCCTGGCGCATCAGGACTTCGCCTTCCGTAAAATCGGTGCGTTTCACGTTCCTGGCCACTGTTTTGAGTTCGTCTCGGCTGAGCATGCAAATGCCCTCGGAGTCGGCCATGAGCTTGCGCCCGAAATCGCTTTGCAGCAGATCGTCCACACAGGATTCTATCTCCGAGGCCAGGGGCTTCTCGAATTTCTGGGCATGCACGGCTTCCATGAAGTTGCCGAGCATGCGACCACTCATGGGGAACGGGATTTCAATCCCGCGACGGTTGAACTTGTACCAAATCATCCGCATGACGTGACCTTCGATCATCACTCGCTGCTCGTACTGCTTCGACCAGAAACGCAACACATACTCGATACAGAAATCCTTGAATCCGGTCACGTAAGCATCCGGCGCCGGATGTCTCTCGACCATCGGGACACTCTGCGCGGCCTCGATGAGCGCGTCGATGACATCACCGGGCTTGTCTCCATAGCTGGCCGCAACGGGGACCTCATGCCGGCGCAGGCTCGTGGGTGAAGAGAAGTTTCTGATGGTCAGGTCCGCAAGTTTGCCGTTCGGGACGATCACCACGTGGCCTCCGAGGGTCCGTAGTCGCGTCTCGCGCCAGTTAACCAGGATGACCTTCCCGATCCGGCCATCCACTTCGACCCAGTCGCCGACCGATATAGAATGGCTGGTGTGAAGGGACATGCCCGCCAGCAGATTGCCGAGCACGCCCTGCATGGCGAAGCCGACAACGCCGGTCACAATGGCCGTCGAGGTGAGCAACAAGCTGATATCGAAGCCAAGCTGGTATCTGATCAGCATGAAGGCGACGCCAAGCATGATGGCGAGCTTCAGCAAGCCCCGGGTCAGCCGGGTTAGTGGACACGTCCGGCCCAACTGCTCAAAAGTCTCGACGAATAGCCCTTCGGCAAGCCCTACGATGGCATAAAGACTCCAGAAGGACAACCAGGCCTTATGATATGGCGACCAGTCTTCGAAGCCTTTGGTGTGGTTAAGTGCGTAGCTCAGCGGAACAGAAGGCACCAGTATCAGAAGGGGGAACGCGACATAGCTCAACAAGGCCCCGAGAAATTGCCGGCCGGAACGCCGCTTGGGTTGCACGTTGTCGGTGAACCCATACCGGTGACGTATGGGGATGGTCAATAGGTATGCGACGAGCAGTAGCGCCGCCGCCAAAGCAATGTTCTGAATATGAGGTAATACCGGTTCAAGCCCTTTGAGCACGATCGCCCCTTTCGCCAACCCGTTCTTGACGTCTTAGTGTATCATTCCCGGAGACAATATCAGATTTATCCTTCCAAGTCTCGATGTAGCTGACGTTCCTGCTACATCTCCAACCATTGTCCAGCTCGAGCTAATGCCGCGTCGGGCAAGCGTTCCCTTACCCGACGTTCCCGGATATGTAGGGTGTTGTCGTCCGCTTCCGGGGCGTGATGCCCAAGCAGCACCCGTTTGGCGCCTACACGCTGCGCCAGCTCCAGGCTGTCTTCCCAGGACGTATGTCCCCAGCCGGCAAATGCTTCCGAGTCGGCCTCGGCAAAATGAGCATCTATGATTAACGTATCGACCGGCCTCGGCTCACAGCACAATGTTATGAAAGCCCTCTCATGTTCACGAGTGCGATTCCGCCATTCAATATCCGTGGCAAATACCAGCGATGCGCTTGCGTCCGTGTCATCTACACGATAGGCCATAGCGCCGCCGGGATGCGGGATGGGGCAGCCTCGCACGTTCAAGCCCCCCACCTGGATGTCAGGCGTATCGAAGTTGGCAAACTCGATCCGAGCATCCATCTGTTCGAAGGATACCGGCCAATACGGCGGCGAGAGCAGGCGCGTCACTGCCTCACGGACACCGCCGTCGGAAAAGGTTGGCCCCACCAACCTGAAAGACCAGTCCGGCTGATAGAACAGAGGATTCATCGTAAGCCCGATTACGTGATCCAAATGATAATGCGAAAACAGGGTGGTGACCTCGCCCGGCTCTGCGGTCTTCAATTCCTCAGCCACGGTGTACATGCCGGTTCCGGCGTCCAGCACCAGCCGTTCGCCACGCGATCC
>CAYZAH010000685.1:0-3068 GCA_964475805.1 uncultured Pirellulales bacterium
CTCGAAGATCAGAGGGCTATCCCAGAAGATGTTGCCATCCAGGTAGGCGCCTCGCCCGGGTCGTCGGCCCGGCAGACCCAGGTCAAAATAGATTGCCGCTTCTGAGATGCCGACCACCGTGTTGTCCTCAAACGTGAGAAAAGAATCGTCCTTAACCTGGGCAACGTGCTGGACGTTGTGGAACACGTTGCGGACCATCACGTAGTGTCTGCCCCCGCCGGCGGAGATGCCGTTCGATTCACCAATCGCTCTATTGTATTCGTCCTTGACGTAGTTCATGAAGACATTGCCCTCGATATGGGCGTCACTTCCAAGGTCGAGCGCATCGTCGCCCCCGCCCATAAAGACGTTGTTCATTATCTGCGGAATCGGATTCGGCCGCGACGGCCCGTCGAAGTCGATAGCATCGTTATGGCCCGGCGTGAGACCGAAGAGATTCCCCTCGATGATGAACCATCCGCCCGGAGCAATGCCACGGCCCACGATATGCTCACTTCGGTTGTCCGTAGGTTCCTGGCCCGGAGCACACGTATCAGTGAAGGTACAGTTGCGTACGATCAGGGATGAGTCCGTCGCGCTGATGCGCTCGAGAATCGTGTGATCCAGCGTGACATTTTCGAGAGTGAGGTTGGAACCTTGGAGACCGATCATGCCGTTGTCGGTCTGTCCATACTCGACGATGGCGTGGGCAATGCGGTTGTCTTCCATGCTGCCGATGAACTGAAGCCCGCCCCACGTGCCACCCGTCGTGGCAGCGCAAGTGAATCGAATCAGCTCGGCCTCACAGCCCTCAGCGAGAAGGCGGCCTCGAATCACGATCCGCGCGTCCGGATCGAAAAGGACCGAGGTACCCGGGATGATCGTGAGGGTAACGCCGGACGGTACGACCAATTCGCCGCGCAGACGGTATGGGCCTTCTTTGGCGGTCCAAATGGTGTCTTCTGTCAGCGAGCCTCCGGGCAGCCCCGAGGGGAGTATCCCGAGCCACGGATAGCCCTGGTCGGCGATACTTAGGTCCGCGTCCGGTTCGGCTTCCGGGTCTGCTGCGTCAATGCAAGGCGAAGTGGCCTGAAGGCGATAATCGTGATTAGCCTGATCGAAGAAAAGCGGATCGGCGTTGAGATTACCCGTGCCTGGCCACATCTCGCCGAAAACGTCGGAGTGGTTGACGTGGACGTCGGACTCGATATACGGAGCCTGAACGTCAATCGGATCGGTCGCGTCGATGATCGAATTGGTCACGTTGTAGATAATCGTGCCGCTCGCGATGCCGTACTTGTTGTGAGACTGGAGGCCGACGTCGAGATGTCCTGGGATCTTCCATGTCACAACGGTCGTGCGATCGATGTTGACGATAGCCGTGGAGCCCTCGAACGTCTTGGTGGCAATCGTGGCGATTGTGGGATCCTCGGGAGACTTGTTGTTCTCGACGATAAGGCAATCGCGGATGTTCACTTCACCGTCGTAGATGCTGACGCCTTTGTCTTTACAATCTCGAATGAAGAAGTCTTGGATAGTGACGTCCGATCCGAGCGTGTCGATCCCATCGTCGTCGATATCCACTGCGACGCCGCCAATCAGCGTGCATCGCTGACCCGCCTGCTGACCATGGATGTAGATGCCGTCGGCATCGTCTGCGGCGTGCATCTCGGTGATCCAGCTATCCTCGAACCATAAGGCGGTGCCGGAAATCTCCGGTCCCATGACCGAGCGTGCGAGAAGACAATCGCGAAACGTCAAATCACAGCCCGAGGAGGCGTCCATGATTTTGCCCGCGTGGTCGGCCAAGGAGCAATGGTCGAAGACAAGAGTTGAGCCGCCGGCACGAACGGCAGGACCTGAATTCGAATGGCCGACGTGCGGCGAGTGTCCCGCTCCCGTGATGTTCGTGTACTCAAACGTGGAGGGTTCCGCGCCAACGCAGTGAAGCTCACCCCAGTTTTCCCCCGGCGTGTAGGCCGTGAGAGTGACGGGCGAAGTGAACGTGCCGAGAGATTGAATAGCCCCTGCAATGTCGATGTCGGTTCCACCGGCGCCGGAGGCTACCCCGTCGATCAGCACGAGCGTGCCCGGGTCCAACGTCAAGACGACACCCGCGGGAATCGCGAAGTCACCTCCTGTAACGTGGTAGATGCCGCTCCACGTCTGGCTTCTGGCAAGTTGGCCGGAGACGCTGCGGATCGGCCGGTCGCTCCAGTCGATCAACGTCGCATCGGCTTCCATCCCGTTGACCTCGGCGCGCAGCGTAAAATCCCCACCGCCGGCAAAACGGACCAGGGCGCTGCCGAGGCCGTTGTATAGCGTCACCTTGTCTGTCGAAAGACCGATGTTTGGATCATCAGGAACCGAGAGAATCGCGGCGGCGTCCCAGAGCCGTCGATCAGTTTTCCCTTCCTCGTTCAGGATCTCTACGCGAACGAGAACAGGTATGCCCGGCAAATAGCTGTCGCGGACGATCAACCGCACGTGCGGCTCGGAATCTGCGTCGAGCAAATCGATGGCGTCGCCCTTGAGGTGAGACTGCGCGCCGGCGCGAGAGACCAAGGATATGACCAACGCGACTGACAACAGCACATTGGTTGCGGTTGTGAACATCCTTTCGATCAACATCCTCACAATTTCATACAACGGCGTAGCTATTATATCTTAACATTTCAAATCCCATCAGTCAACTCTTCCGGCAAGCTGCGTTCCTGACCTGAACAGGACGCACGTGGCCACCTGCCGAAGTGACATCCGCACCGCAATACACCGGCACGTCGCCGGGGAATCAAAAGAAAATTTGGAAAGCATTGCTTTTTGTGGATGGATATAGTATAGTAGGAGTGCGAATTTTGGCGACGCATGGTGAAGTTGATGTCTGCGACAAGCAATTCAAGTCAATTTTGAATGGGGATGTTTTAGGAGGCAACGCATGATGAGGTATGGAACAAGACGCATGATGTTCAAGGCGAAAGCATTTACGTTGATCGAGTTGCTGGTGGTGATCGCTATCATCGCCGTGCTGCTGGGAATGTTGATGCCGGCTATGCGCAAGATCAAAGAGATCGCACGCGAAAGTGTGTGCC
>CAYZAH010000686.1:0-3051 GCA_964475805.1 uncultured Pirellulales bacterium
ATCCGCCTGGAAATGTCTCTGCGAACGATTGTCCAGAAGCTCTTCCAGTTGCTTCTTGAGCTGCGCCTGCTTTTGGTCGATTTGCGCCGCGTTCTGGCGCGCAAGCTCCTCCAGCGCACGATTCGTCTGGGCTTCTTTGTCTATCGGTCCGCGGATGATCTGATCCGCTTTGCTTCCGGCGGCGATGCGCAGGCCGTCCTTCGGTGCTTCTTGGGCTGCCTCAGCCTTCTTTCCCTCGACGAGATCCAACTGTTCTTGCGACGCCGCAAGCTCCTGCTCCAGCCGGGCAATCTGCTGCTCTTCGCTCTTGCTCAGGAAGCCGGGCTTTTCCTGAAGAGCCTGATTGCGCACTGTCTCCGCCACGCCCGTATTCGACGCATTCGAGTTGAGAAACGTGTTCAGATCGCGGCCGGCCTGCTCTTGCTGCTGTTGATCGAAAAGCACGTTCTGCCCGATCAGGGTGTCTTGCTGCTGCTTCTGCTCGCCGAGCTTCGCCCGTAAACGCTCGTATTCCTTTTCGCCGACGTCCCGGCGATTTGCATCGAGATAGCGCTCCACCTGTCCGATCTCCGTAGCGAGATCTTTGTTGAACGCTTTCCAGTTACCTTTGACAATTTGTTTTCTACGGACGGACGAGCCGGCGACCTCGCGGTAGCTCTTTTCGAGTCTCTTGAGCTGTTCGAGCTTCGCCCCGATGCCGAGACTCAGCATCTCGACCGTCCCGGCTACGGCTGACATATTGCCGCCGGGCCGGACGTAGCGATAGCCGCTCGGCAAGCGCAATGACCAGGTCGTTTGCGTGACGGGAATGCCGACGATGGAGATACTGGGCGGCTTGAGCTTTGTGATTCCGTCCAGAGGTGCGACCAAAGGCTCATTTCCATCGTCCGCAAAGTAGAGGAAGACGTCGTAAGGCAGTCCGCCGGGCGAGGTTTTGACCAGCGGGATGAGCACGTCCGTCCGGGGCAGGTTCGCTGAGACGACGGGCTTGACCGGCTCCGAGGCGACATTCGCGCTCCATAAATGCAATCCCTCCGGCATCCTGACCCGAAGGAATTGCTCGCTTCGATTCTGCAAGGCTATCTTCGCCTCGTATCGGCATCGCCCGCTGCGCTGGATGACGGTGGTGACTTCCAGCAAATCAACCACCGCTTGAATTCGGGTCGCGGATTTTGCCGGCTTGAAGTCGAGATTCAACGACCAGTTGTCGTCAAAAGACTCGAAGACGTATTGGAGCGATTCTCGCATCTGGCGCGGCATGAGTCTCTGCTGTTCGCTGGCTGGAAGGTCGGACAGGTTTGTCTTGCCGGCGACGTTGATTTCATGTCGTGACACGTTCTGTACGGCCACGATGGTACGACGGCCGGCGGGCGCATCGGTTTGCAACGGCGCGACCCGAAGAGATTGCGTAGTCGGGTCGATGGGCAGAGCAAAGTTGACGGCGACGTCCACCACGCCCGTGACCTCGTTGACCAGCGCCACGGTCCATTGTGTGAGGCCATTTCCGGCGTCGGTTTGCGTGACGCTTCGCATCGCTTGCGATTCCACGGCGACCTGTCTGGCGTATTCATCAGGCAGCCGGAAGCTCAGGTGATCGACCGGCGAGCCTGTGATGTTGTAACGCACGCGATAAGTGTACATCGCCGCTGTGGTTTTGACGGCAAGGCCCGCAAAGACCTCCGTGCGTATCGTTGTCGGCAACTGGCGTGTGGTCAATTGCAGCGAGGGTTCGGCGGCTTCGTAACGGTAGGCAAATTGCACGGCGCCAACCTGTCTGGCGTCGAGCCAGTCGCCCAACGTCTGAGGCGAGATGGATTTGAGGCTCCGCTCGGAGGCGGTCTGGGCCTCTAACGACGCGGCTACCTGCACCGCGAGCCGGCCCTTCGCGCCGGGCAGAGGACGTCCCTTGCCATCGAGGTGCGTGACCATCGGTACATCGAAAGCTCCAAGCCCCACGCCCTGTCGCACGAGCACTAAGGCGATCTGTGTTTCCTGCTGGCCACGATTGAACTCGACGTGCAGGAACCTTCGGCTCGCATCCGAGCGCTCGTAGAAATTCGCCACGGCGGGCCCAACGGCGCTCAGCACCTCGTAGCCCTGGGGCAAAGCGAAGCTCGCGCCGAACAATCTGCCCTCCTCGGCTTTGAGGTTTGCCTGGACGAGCAGCTCGGCTCGGTCGGTATCGATCCGCACGAGCTGGTTGAGATGGACGTGCGGACTTGCGGTTAGGCGGGTTAGTTGCACCGACATGGAGAAAGGTCTGTAAGGCCAGTAATACCTGGCGACCGCCTCCGTTTCCGTGGCTCGTACCTCGTGGCTCGTGGCTCGGCGAGTCACGGGATCCGCATCACGAGCGGGGAGATCCGCTCTGCGCCCGCCCGTGACCTGGACCACTTTTACACTCATGCCGCCGGCCGAATGGAGCGTGACCGTCCCGCTTTCGCGGCTGACGTCACCCGCTCTTGGTAGTGACAACTCCGTTTCCGCGGCTTGCGTCTCGTCGGGGTGAGGGCTGATCCATCGGGCCGTCAGTTCGTGCTGTTTTTGCGCGGGACGGTGTAAGCGTACCTCGATGAGCTTGAACGTCTCTCCCTCGAGGGTCCTTTCGCCGAGGTCGCGGAAATCCCGGATGTTCGTCCCCTCGATCTGTGTCAGCATCGCCTCTTTCGGGACCAGCAGAGCGAATCGGTCATACTCACCGCCTGGAAAGTTGTACGTGACCTTGCTGACTCCGACGATGGCCCAGTCGAATACATAGACGTCGTGCTGAGAGTCCGCCGAGAGGGTTCGGTCGGTCGCTCCGCCGCCCACGCCGGGCAGCCAGCGCAGGGCTAACGTTCGCGTCATCCCCAGACCGAAGGTGTACTCGACAGATTCGTCCACGATGCGCTTAGCCGGGGCGGCTTCGATTTGATCGACCTCGAGCTCCAGGTCCTTTTCGGGCAAAACCACGGTCATCACCGCTCCGGGAAGCGGGGGCACCGAAAAACGTGCGCTGCCTCGCCGGCCCTGAGATTCGGGTTTCATGACGGCTTGAAGCTCAAATCGCGC
>CAYZAH010000687.1:0-3039 GCA_964475805.1 uncultured Pirellulales bacterium
AATAGTCGGCATGGGAAAAGCGTGCGAGCTGGCCGCGGACAACCTCGAGACCGAGAATAGCAAGGTCAAATACCTGCGTGACAAGCTCGAACAGACGATCCTGGCCACGTGCTCCGACTGCCGGCTCAACGGCGATCCTGAGCATCGCCTGCCCAATACTACCAACATCAGCTTCGAGTACATCGAAGGCGAGGCGATCTTACTGATGCTGGATCAATACGGCATTTGCGCCAGCAGTGGCTCGGCGTGCACGTCCGGCTCGCTGGAACCCAGCCACGTCTTGCGCGCGATGGGCGTGCCTTTCACCGCCGCCCACGGTTCCATTCGTTTTAGCCTCAGTCGATACAACACCGAAGAAGAAGTGGACTATGCTATCGAGAAGCTTCCGGGGATTATCGAGCAGCTTCGCGAGTTGTCGCCATTCGTTGCGAGGTAGCTAATGTTCTGCCGGCGAAGTATTCATTTTGTGCGCTGGTAAACATTGTGCTGATAGTATTATAGGGCGTTTATACACTCTTGCCGGAACTTCCCAAACGATGGATAGGGGGCCATGTCGGTCTGCACTTTTTCTCAAGTTTTCACTCCTATAAGCCCGATACTATCAGTATTGAAATGGACGGGTAGATGACCGAATGTGACGGAGTTAGCGCAGAGGGTGCGGTTAAGCTGGTGGTCACGTGAGGAGCACAGGGAGGACAGTGACCCCCACGCTATCCGAAAAGTGAGACTCTGAATCGCCATCGGGCGGGGTCTACTGAGAAGATTGGACATCCTTGGAAGATATGTTGTGCTGGCTACGTGGAGCAGCGTTCTGCTTGTGTAGTAAGGCTGGCTACGAGGACCAAAGATAGTGACGCGCGCACAGTGTTTGTGCTATTCTCAGGTATGGATGACCTGGAGCGTCTTGTATGGAAGTTGGTATGAAACGACAAAGCCGAGTGATGTGTTGCTGGTCGGCGTTTGTGGAGACTTGTATATCGAAAATGTGAGCGATGTTTCAATATAGTAAACTGGGTAAAAAGCATCCAGTAGCGTTGAATTGTCCTATAATACGTATCGTATCAATCCTGTTTTGGGCGGGGAAGGGGGGCAGGTTCCTACAACGGGTTTTGCGTGAGCGCATTTGGATGGTTAGGGAGGGGAGTGGTGGCGGAACCGGATTGACAGAAGTCGTGATTGTATATAGAATGAGTCAGGATTGTGAACGGCGGAATCTTAAGGAATTGGGAACCGTATATATAGTCAACGCGGTCCATTCTTCATCTGAAGGATAAATGTTGAACGGTAAAGTTGAAAACGGAAGTTCAAACCTGGCGTTCCCTCAAAGCGACGTGTTGTTGCAGGAAGGTTTTCTGCAGATACTTCTGCGTCACCGATGGACGATACTGGTAACGACCGGGCTATGTCTGCTGGCGGCGTTTTCCTATATCCTCCAGGCCACACCCATTTACTCAAGTTTCTCTCGAATTTATGTCGAACAAACCGGTCCGAAGATTATGAACGAATATGAAGGCGTCATGACTCGGTCCGGCAACTATCTATACACTCAGGGCGAGTTAATGAAGTCGACGCCCATCGTCACGGACGCGGTAGAAGCGGGGGGGCTAAGAAGTCTCAGAACATTCGTTAATGTCGATAACGTAGAGGCTTATATCAAGAAGAATCTCAACGTCGGTATCGGCAGGAAAGACGACATTGTCACGGCATCTTTCGAGTCACCCTATCCCGTGGAGGCCGCAAAGGTAGTTAACGCCGTCGTACAAGCCTACATCAAATATCACTCATCGAGTAAACAGAGTACGGTTGCGACTGTCTTGGATATTCTCAACAAAGAAAAGGTCACGCAGGACGAAGAGCTCCAGACGACGACAAAGCAACTTAAGGACTTTACGCGAGAGAACGGTGTGGTGTCTGTCGATAAGCAGGGCGGCAACGTCGTTTTTGACAGGTTGTCCAAGTTGTCTACAGCGCTGACCGAGGCGCAACTCATGTCCTTAAACGCGGAGGCCGATTATGAAGCTGCCCGGAGCATGGCGGATGAGCCAGCGAGGGTCAAGCAGCTCGCGTCAGCATCGTCCACGGCTGGCGTGCGAGTTTTCGTTAACGATACGGAGACTCAATTGCGAGCGGAACTCAGGGCCGCCGAGATCGAGCTTAGAAACACATTATATCATTGCACCGAAGAGCATCCAGCTATACAAGCGATACGCGCGAAGATCGGTCGGATAAAAAGTGAGCTTGATGACCAGGCCAAGGAGTTCGCGGATTCTTATATAGAAGTGATGCAACTCAGGACGGCAGCGGCAAAAAAGAGAGAAAATGAACTACAAGCCTCGTTTGATAGTCAATATGAAGCGGCTCGCGATTTGGGTATCAAAGCCACTGAGTATGCGATGCTTCAAGCCAAATTGAACCGGGTAGAGAGGTTTTATGAGATTCTGGAAAGTCGCATCAAAAACTTGAATGTCACGGAAGATACCGGGGCGTTGAACATCAGTATTTTGGAGGTGGCGCGTCCTGCCGACAGTCCTTCGAAGCCAGAAAAGAGAAAGTATATGGCGACGGCTCTAGCTTTGGGCCTTATGCTTGGCGGTGGGTTGGCAGTCTTGCGTGATATGTTGGACTACAGGTTGCGATCCGCAGAGGAGATCTCCGTCGTCCTTGGCATTCCGGTGCTTGGTGTCGTTCCCTCTATGCCGGCGGGCCGGTCGATGGCATTGCCGGGCCATAACGTTTCGGGCCTGCTTCGAGGCATCGTCAACGGTACTCATCGACGAACGAGCGGGAAGGTCACGGTAGGCTTGTCCAGAGGTAATGCGGCGGATGCTTCTGAGGATAACGTAGAACGCGCTGAGCGGATAAACTCTCAGTTCAGGTCGGTCAAGTGGATTCAGAGTGTGAATAAGAAAAGCCGCCGGGCAGCTCAAACTGGCCCGCTGCGTGAAACGACCGAGCCCGAAGAGGATCCCGACCAGTCGGAACTCGTTAGACGCGACAAGGGAGGAATGGACAAGCCGGATGTTGTTAAGCGGGGACAGA
>CAYZAH010000688.1:0-3036 GCA_964475805.1 uncultured Pirellulales bacterium
ATAGGTCTCTTCATCGATGATCATCCCGTCGAGATCGCCCGTCCGCGAGCCATCTTGCAGCCAGGTCACGATGTTGGAGCCTGCGTCCACTCTCGGAGGCAGGTTGTCGGCGACGAAACTGAAGATTGGCCCAAGAACTGGATCACTTGCGCTGCCCACATAGCTGTCCACGGCCCAGTAGTACCGCGTCTTCGGCTGGGTTTGCACGACAACAGAAGTCACGTTCTGCTTGCTGACGATCTGAATGGCGGCGGGGTCGGTGAAGTTTTCCAGCGCTTTCAGGTCGTCGGTGAAATAGACGTCCACCAACACCGGCTGACCCGGCTCGCACGGATCGAGCAACGTCCAGCTTAGCTCGACCCCCCCGGCCAATACGCGACCATCGTCGGGCGGGTTAGGATTGAGCAGGGGGGTAGCCGTCACCGTCGTCTTGCCCCTGTTCGTGACGTCATAGTCTACGTTCAGCGTGCCCTGGCCGTAGTAGGCTTTCAGCCGGCCGTTATCGATGCAGGTCTGAACGGTGGCGGTGTCATCGCCGTCCAAAATCAGCGTGCCGGCGGTCACGTTCATCGAGCCGGAGTCGGAGGTCAATCGCAGTTCGGAGGCGTTGATCGTGCCGCCGAACAGGCTCACCGTCCCGACGCCGGTCTCGCCGGGCACCACTAAGTTATCCGTTAGCTCGATGGTGCCGCCGGTCATGTTCAGTGTCCCGGTGCCGCCCCAGCCGATTTGCAGTGACCCGGTGGAAAAGAGGCCGCCGCTCATGTTCAGGATACCGTGGCCGGAGGGATTGTCCACGCCGATGTAGGCTCCGCTTGCGTTGAGCGAGCCGCCGCTGATGTCGAGATTCGTGGTGACGCCGCCGTTGCCGACCCGGAGTGTTTCACATTCGGCAATGATGCCGTCCGTGATCTGGCAATGCGTGTCCTCCGGATCGTCAATGGAGACCGGATCGAAGCTGGTCGGGATGGAATCGGGGCTCCAGTTGGCCGCCGTGCTCCAGAGATGGTCGGGGCCGCCGTCGTCCCAGTAGATCATCGCCGAGGCATTATTGAGGGAAGCCAGTAGTAGGACAAGCGCGAGCAGACATATCATTTTCTTGGACATAGTCGTTCTCCTTACTCTTATTGAATTTTAGTGGCAAATAAAACGAAACAAATTCATGGGAATCTGATATTTCGGCACCTCTTCCCCGGCAACTCCTATTTTTATTTAGCACGGCTTGCCCCCCAGCTTCCTACTGATACGAATGAGCCACTCCTGAAACGATCATCAATATACCAAATGATGACCCTGTATGTCAAGCCGATAGACCTCTTGCCGGCAGGTCATTGAACGGCAATCGCTCGAGGAAGGTCGCAGAATAGCTTTGACGGGTCCTGTTCTTCAAGGTATACTATACTACTCTATGATGTAGGATCCGCGTAAGTCTGGTGGTTGTGAAAACCTTGATGCGTGGGGTGATGCACTGCGGGGGGAATCGTTGGGGCAACTCCTTAAAAGGGCAGGAATGGGAACGGCGTTAAGTGCATTCGAGATTTTGACACTGGCGGTCTCCATTGAACGCGACAGCGTCGATTTTTACCGTAAAGCGTCAAGGCGATACGATGATGAGAAGCTCCGTAAGACGTTCCTTTTGCTAGCGAACTGGGAGCAGCGGCACAAGGAATTGTTCGCCACGATGAAAAAGGAGCTTACGCGCTCACCCGATCAGTGCGAGACGTTCGACGTTTTTAGCTTTGTTTCATCTAATCCACAAGTCTTGGCGAGCATGGCGGCGGCGGCGACGCGATCCGCATCACAAAAAGAGCCATCGGGCAAAGAAAGCAAACAAGATATCCTGGATCTGGCCCTCGACAGGGAAAGAATTATTATTCGCTTCTACACCGACCTCGTGGGAATTGTAAGGGATTCGGCGGGCAAGAATACGGTCGATGACGTCATCAAAGAAGAGAAACGCCACGTCGTAATTCTGAAGCGTTCGTTGGCGCTGCTTAATGATACAGATTCAAGCGGTCACAGCGAGTGACGAATCGGGTAGGACGTTTTTTCACGCGCACACTACGATTTCTAAGAAGCTCATTCGTAAGAGTTCTCATTTCTGGTTCATCCTGTTAGTATAAGCTCATGTATGCGCTTGTGTCTATCGTTGTAGCCCTGGCGGGGCTTGTGGCGCTGCTCCGGCTGCGGGTCAGGATCGGCTTAGCCATGTTGCTGTCCGCGTGCCTGCTGGGGGTCTTGCTCCGCGTTTGGCCGACGGATCTTTGGAGGACCCTGGTTCAGGAATGGAAGACCGAGTCGCTGACGCGCACCACGGGCTACCTTTTCGTCTCGCTGACCTCGTTGTTGCTGTTGGTGAACGTCATCGGTGCGGCGATGGAGCAGATCGGTCTGACTCGTCGGCTCGTCCCGGCCATGCAGGGTCTCTTCAAGAGCCGCCGGTTTGCCCTCGCGCTAATCCCGCTGATGATGGGCATGTTGCCCACGCCCGGTGGCATTATGCTCTCGGCCCCAATGGTGCGCGAGGCCGGTGATAAGATCGGCGTCGAGCGCAGCCGTCTGGCCGCGATCAACTTTCTTTTCCGGCATCAGTGGGAGCCGGTCTGGCCGCTCTTCCCGGCTGTGCCGTTGATCCAGAGTATGCTCGGCATTACCGCCCTGACGCTCTTTTCCTACCATATCATGCTGGTCAGCGCAAGCATCCTGATCGGCATGGCTGTCCTCTTGATGTTCGGCATCCCGCCGAAGCGCCCCGAGCATGAACAAGCCAAACGCCACATTGGCCATCATTTACTGGATTTTCTGCACGCCTTCTGGCCAATCGGCTTTACCGCCGGGCTGTACGTGGCCCTTGACGTCCCGCCGGCGGTCGGCATCCTGTTGGCGATCCTCGGCTTGCTGATATTGCATCGCGTTCCATTGAAGCGGTGGGGCGGGATTTTCAAAGCCGCCCGCGAGCCGGACATGGTTCTGTTCATCTTCGGCGCGCTGTTCTTCAAGCTCAACCTCGAAACCAGCGGCGCGATTGGCAATGTC
>CAYZAH010000689.1:0-3035 GCA_964475805.1 uncultured Pirellulales bacterium
ATAAAAGCGGGAAGGGTGTATCAAGAGAACAGCTTGAGGAATGGAGCATAGAGAATAAGCAATTCGAAACAAGATGCGGAAAAGATGCGTTAAGATACATCAACAATAACCTTCGCCAACGAACTAATATCTGTACAAGGGATGACGACGTGCTTGATACATGGTTCAGTTCGGCGCTTTGGCCGTTTAGTACGTTGGGTTGGCCGGATGAGACGGGAGAGCTCACGACATTCTATCCGGGCGACGTTCTATGTACGGCGCGTGAAATTATTACCTTATGGGTTTCGCGGATGGTGATGATGGGACAGTATTGCGTTGGGGACATTCCATTCAGCGACGTGTACATTCACGCGATGATCCAGGACGGCCAGGGACGCAAAATGTCCAAGAGCCTAGGCAATGGAATCGACCCGTTCGTCGCCATCGACAGCCACGGCGCCGATGCGATGCGTTTCACGTTGGCCAGCATGGCGACGGACACGCAGGATATCCGGATGCCCGTGGCGACCATGACGCTGCCGGACGGACGCCAGGCCAACACGTCGCCGAAGTTCGACGTCGGGCGGAACTTCTGCAACAAACTCTGGAACGCCTCGCGTTTTGCCATGATGAATCTGGAAGGGATTGATCCCACGCGGTTCGATCCGAACCAGATGGACGTGACCGACAGGTGGATCCTCTCTCGCTTGGCGAGCACGATCTCCGAAGTCACGGAATCTCTGGAGAAGTTCAAATACAGTGAACCGTTAGCGGAGCTTTACAAATTCTTCTGGAACGACTTTTGTGATTGGTATCTCGAATGGGCCAAGCCGAGGATGCAGGATGAACAGAAGCGGCCCATCGCACAAAACGTCCTGGCGTTCGTGCTGGATCAGACCTTGCGATTGCTGCATCCGTTCGTTCCTTTTATCACGGAAGGGATTTTTCAGAAACTCAATGAGGTCTCACCGGTCCGGCGGCTCGAAGGGCTTATGGAGGCCAAGAGCTCTCCAGCTCTGGTCGTGGCGGAATGGCCGGAGAAGATCGACTCTCTTCGACACCCCGAGGCCGAGAGACAGATCGACATCGTTCAAGGCATTATTCGCGCTATTCGCGATATCAGAAACAACCGGAATATTGCTCCGAAAGAACTGCTGGTCGTCTCGGCGAAGTCACAACAGGATATTGTGGATGTTTTGAATCCGTATTCAAACCTGATTTGTGATCTGGCGGGCGTGCGAGAGTTTCAGGCCGGGATCGACGTTGCGAAGCCGGCCAACGCCGCCGTCGCGATCGCGGACGTGACGGAAGTCTACGTCCATGACGCGATCGATCCTGAGGCGGAGCGGCAGAGATTCGAGAAACAAAGAGAACAGATCGAAAAGGCAAAGAAGGCGGCTGAGGCCAAGTTAGCCAATGAGAACTTTGTGGCTAAGGCCAAGCCACAAGTCGTGGCCCAGGCCAGAGAGAGGCTTGCCCAGCTCGCCGAGCAATTAGAGGCCGTTGAAAAACATCTGTCGGAACTGGAGAATACGGAATGCGGCGACGGATAGATGAGTTCGTGCATTCGCTCATCAGCGTGTCCGCAGAATAAGGGTGAGGCTGAAATGGAAACGGAAGCTGAACTGTCTCGTATCATCATCAACGAAATGTCCGATCAGCAGGTGATCGTGCTCAAGGAGCGCCACGGTCCCCGAAGCTTTCCCATTGTGATCGGCATCGTGGAGATCTTTGCGATAGACCGCCGCCTGAAAGGCATCACGCCCGCGCGCCCGATGACGCACGACCTGCTGGCAAGCGTCATTGAAAATCTGGGGGCCAAAGTTGAGAAGATCGTTATCAACGATTTGCGTCACCACGTTTTTTACGCCAGGATTCACCTGAGCCTGGATGGGCGGACGATTGAAATCGACTCCCGCCCTTCCGACGCGATTGCGCTGGGGGCGGCGCTGGATGCGCCTATTTTTGTGGCTGATCACGTTTTTGATCAGGCTTCGCAGTAGTGAACATCGAAATGATGAGCACCACAACACCCAGGCAGAGCAGGCTGTCCGCAATGTTGAACGTATGCCAGTGGAAGTTGCGGTAGTAGAGGTCGATAAAATCACGCACGGAACCCCCGTTGAAGATCCTGTCGTACAGATTCCCGCAGACGCCGGCGCCAAGAAGCCCCAGAGCGATGTGAACCAGTCTTTGCCGGTTCCCGCTAAAGAGAAATACCGCAAAGATGGCGATGACGGCCCCGATTGAAATGGCTACCAGGAAATGGACGCGGCCGGAAAACCAGCCAAAAGCGGCGCCGTTATTGAGGGCCGGCACCAACTGCAGAAAACTGTCTAAAAGAGGATACCTCTCGCCGGGACGCAACCAATCGAATACGGCCTTCTTGGTCCACAAGTCCAGCGCCAGCCCCCCGATCATCAAAGACCAGAACATCAGATGTGCCTTGGTGTCCGGCAGCACGCTCGGTACATTCTTCAGCCAAGCCCGACACAGTGTCATCCGGGCACAGGTATCGTCTGTCGTAGGTTCAGTCGTATTGGCGGCCATAATTCCTTGTCTATAGCTCTGCCCTTTTCTCAATCGGGCGGGATTGTATCATAGCCGGTGTCATTGTCAAAGACTTTTGCCCGGCCCGCTCATTTTGTACTGTCGTCCGCTACGTGGCTATTTGACAGACCCCGCCCAACCCTATATCATGATTCGACTTGATGGGACAACAAGATGCGGGCGAGGCTACCCTCGTCCTTACTACTTTGGTTTGAAAGGTTCCTTTTCATGACGAAAAAGAAGGCGACGCTGAAAAACAGGCCGTTCGTACTGATTATCCGCGACGGCTGGGGCTATAATCCCGACCGCTCCGAGGACGAATATAACACGATTAAGTGCGCGAATACGCCGGTGGACGACATGCTGATGACGGAGTTCCCCAATTGCCTGATCCACACCAGCGGCGAAGACGTAGGTTTGCCGGCCGGGACGATGGGCAACAGCGAGGTCGGACACCAAAATATCGGGGCCGGCCGGATCGTCCCCCAGGAATCCGTCAGAATCAG
>CAYZAH010000690.1:0-3027 GCA_964475805.1 uncultured Pirellulales bacterium
GTTCAGAGTGCCATCCGGACCGTCAATGATGCGAAAGTGCGACACGTCTCCCCAGAATTGTGGCATGCGACGGATCAGTTGCCCGTGTTCGTCGAGGATTTCGAGTGTGCACGCACTGCCCACGAAGACCTGGCTCTCGCCACCCAAGAAAACTCCCGTGGACAAGCCGTGGATACCCTCGTGCCCGGGAGCGGATTTGAACCAGTAGGTCTTGGCCGCACGATAGACCGCCGGGTCCATTTCCGAGGTGAAGACCCATTGACGCTTGCCGCTCTCGTCGAAGGCGATTACCTGCTCATCCGCACAGCCCGCTAACAGCAGGCGATGCTCCGGCCACCAGTGGAGCATCCGAACGGCTCCGTCGGCCCGGAGGACTCGAAGCTCTTTACCATCAGGTGAAAGCAAATGAATGTTCTTTCCCTCGGCTGCGCAGATCACCGTGCCGTTACCCGAAGGAATCGTGATCAGACCCGCGACCTTGCCGCCGATATTCGCGGTCATGCCGGCAGCTAAAAACGGTGCCTTCGCCGGCACGGTTGAGCGAGCCTCCGCCATGGCGCGGGAACGTTTTTCACCGCCTTCCGCCAGAAGCGCGTCAAGATACATCGCCAGTTTCCCCAAGTATTGGTCCGACGGCCTTGCCTCCTCGAAAACGTGCTCACCCGCGTCCAGATGAACTCCGCGTCGCAGCAAGGGTGTCTCGTCTGCAAAAGCTATGGTGCCACGGGTTTCCTTCGTGGCGATGATGTGCAACTCTCCGGACCTGAAGTCCCAATCGATATCAATGGGCGAATCAACAATAATTAGAGGAGCCGACGGCCCGTCAACGAGTTCGGGATCGAGTCGGACAAGCCCCTTGGCATAGAGATGGTCTCTTGCCACGACCGCAAGCTCAGCCTTTATGCCCCGGAATTCTCCCACAACCGCCAATGCGGGTGAAGGTAGTGCAAGTGCCGCAGCGTTTTCCGCCAGGCGGGTACACCCCATCGGTGCTTGCCGGTCGCCGTGTTGATCGCCTACGAGAGAGAAGAAGTATTGGTGTTCTGATTCCTTAACCCGCCCGAACCATTGCATGGTGGCAATGCGCCCCTTGCAGGTGGTCTTCATCACGTCGGCGGGCCATACCTGCCCCCCTGGTTCCGTACCAGATTTGCTGCCTTGAGTGGTTGCGTCGAACTCGATGTGCCCATCTTCAAAAGCCTTGGGTGGGCGGGCGGTCTCCCACTGAATCTGGACCTCCAAATCGTTGCTGTCGGTCCGGAACGTGAGGTCATCTACGACCAGCACGTAGCGTTGCACGCGTTGGACCAGCGTGCGTCGCCAGTTGCAATAAGGAGCGTCGGGAACCTCTGCTACTACGGTGGCCGCCTTTCCAAGGACTTTATAATATTTCAGTGCGGCATCCATCGCGATGTGCGGCTCCACGAGCCCGTCGGCGCGAGTGAATATCTGATTGCGATAACCTTCAAGAAGCGTGCGGCCATCGAGACGCAGTTCAAGGATGGCAAACGTATGATAGGGATTGCGCGAAGCGCCGTTGAAACCATCGATCAGAATGAAATCGCCCGATGCGTCCGGCGCGCTGCGGAAGCTGCCGAACAGGAAGGACTCGTCGAAATCGAGACCGCTATGGCGCGCTCTCCACATCGGCTGTGGAAGGTGGTTGATACTCCATTTGCTGACCAAGTCTTTCGGCGGCTCAGGTTCGAGGTCTTTGTCCGGCCAGAAGGACTGCCCCAAGCGGAACACATTCATGTCCACGCCCGTGCGTTGGCGGTAATGGATATACCGGCCATCCTGCATGAGATAGGCCGCTTTGTGAAGATAGCCGATGGATGCTGAACGCAAGGCCCAGTCCGGCTGACGACCTGAGATGAGTATCTCCTGGCCTCGCAAAAGTGTCTTCAGCACGCCGTTCTCCACGGGCGCACGGTCGCCGGTCAGCAGCAGGTAAGTGAAGATCGGAGCGATGCCCGTGTTGTACCAGAAGAGATTGTCGTTTTCACCGCTTACCCAGGCATGCTTGTGCAACGGCGCAAAGTGCATTTTGGCGCTCTCAATGCAGTGTTGCCAGATCGGATTGGGATAGTCCTTCTGAAAGTAGCGTCCCAGACAATACAGCGAGAGGGCGGACCACTGCTCGTGCCGTGAACCGACGAGCTGCGGAGGTCCATTGCGCCGGTACACCCCTTCGTCTTTGCGGTGCTCCAACTGCCGGGAAAACGCATTGGTGACCAGCAGCCGCTGTTGGTCGGTGAAGACCGGGCTTTCCTCAATCAGATCCCAGAACAAGATCATCAGATGGGCGTTGTAGTGATAGGGTCCGCTCAACGGGGCGTCCTTGTTCTCGATCCGCTCACCGTCGATCTCGGCAATCTTACGCTGGGCCTGTGCATCGGGAAACGCCAAACGGTAGAATTCGCGGGCGTGGAATTCGTCGCCGGTCATGTAGTACATCGCGGCCTGTTTGCTCAGGCTGTTCCAACCGAAGTAACCCACGGAACCATAGCCCTGCGACGCCTCCCAAGTCTCGAACTGCTGAATGTCCGCGGGCACCGACAGCCCCCGGCCCAGCTTGATTTCCGTCAGGCGGCTCAGCGCCAGCCCCCCCGCCGCCACGTTCGCTCCGCGGATTTTCCGGACCAGCGCGTCCGCAGCCCGTTCCACTCCGGCCGCGTCGCTGCCACCGGCAAAAATCACGTTCCAACCGCTACCAAACGGATTGTGCAGCGTGCGCATCACGTAGCCGCCCGCGCCCGGATACTTCAGATCCAGCAGCGTGTAGTAGAGATCGTAGAGTTTGCCGATCGCCCGGTTCGTAGAACGGTTGCCCAGCAGGATCAGATTGCTTTGCATCGGCATGACGGTGCGCGGATCGTCATCGTTCACAACCGTCACCTCGACACCTGTGGCAGCGGCAATCGCCTGTTGAATCCGTACGGCCTGGTCGCGGTAAAGCCCCGTCCGCCCGGTCACGATCGTCACGTTTGGTTTGCCTTTCGAAACCAGCGCGGTTTCGAGATGAAG
>CAYZAH010000691.1:0-3017 GCA_964475805.1 uncultured Pirellulales bacterium
AGCACGCAGAGAAGCACCACGTGAAAATCGGGATCGAGAATTGCCCGATGTTCTTTACCGATGACGAATGGCCGGGCGGGAAGAACTTAGCTTCGTCGCCGGCTATCTGGCGACGGATGTTCGAGGAAATTCCATCGGAATGTTTTGGCCTGAATTACGATCCGTCTCACCTCGTCTGGCAATTCATGGACACCATCAAGCCGATTTATGAGTTCAAGGACCGGTTGTTCCATATCCACATCAAGGACGCCAAAATCCTGCGCGACGAGCTGGACGACGTGGGCATATTAGCGACGCCGCTCTCGTTTCATCGCCCGAAGCTGCCCGGCTTGGGGGACGTGGACTGGGGCAAGTTCTTCTCAGCCCTGACGGACATCGGTTACAAAGGCGCCGCCTGTGTCGAGGTGGAAGACCGCTCGTACGAAGGGTCTCTGAAGACGCGCAAGCAGTCCCTGATCCAAAGCAGGGAATACCTGAGGCAATTCGTGGCGGGAAGCTGAAAAAGAGTGACTAAAGTGAACCAAAGTGTGTCAGCACCGACGCAACTTTAGGCACTTAGCTTGTCTATCAGCTTGTCAAGCTCGCTGAGAAAGGGCCACTCGACGTGGCTGCCTTTCGCCCAGCGCCCTTTGCCTTTTCTAATCAAGGCCCTGATCGCTCTGGCCTTCTCTTTGTAGTCGGCGAGCAGTGAGAGCGGCTTGAGCAGGTCGGTTATCAGCGAGGCATAGGCCTCAAGGTTCTGGATACACTCCTGTTCGGTAAACGCCCAGGCGGCGGAGCCTTCCTCGGGATGAGCGTGCGGCTTGCCCGTCGTGACATCCCAGACTTCATTCAGAATAGCTCTGTAGTTCTTGAGGCCGGTATTGTTGACGAGGCACTCGAATTCCTCGCCCGCGTCGGTGATGAACGTGAACTCGTGCTGCCTGCCCCCATGCACCGCGGCCAGCTCGCCCTTGGCGTCAGTCGGGAGCTTTTCGAATTGGCATTGCGAGGGAACGCTCTCCGCCCGGACCGGTCCGCGAACGTGGGCGTCCCAGAGGAACTCGACGCGCAGCTCTTTGAGGTACGTGCATATCATTTGCATCCGCAGCGAGGGATGGTCTTCCGCGTCGTACTCGGCCAGGACGTCAAGCAAATCATAGAGCAGGCAGCCGGCCAGCTTTTGGCTCGCTTCCTTAAACTCGATTCTCTCGTCCGGCTTCTTAGCCCATTTCGCCGTCGATTTCGTCAAAGAGCCGCAGAACTTCCGCGCGTTCTTCAGGTCCGCGGCCAGCTCGAGCGCCTGGCCCCAAATCTCGGCTCGTCGCGCTGCGGTCTGGTCCGTTGCCTTTCGCTCCGTCGCCGCTAAATCGTCGGCGTCAAGCTCGGGCAATGCCTTGACCCGCTTGAACTGGCCGACCACGTCCGGGTCTATCTGAAACAACCCGGCGACGAGAGCCGCGCCATCCGTACACACCTCAAGAAACGCCGGGCGTGCGTCGATTCCGCCCCAGGAGTCGAGCTCGTCACAACGCGCAACGTGCCGCTCGACGTCCTCAAGAAGCTTGCTGAACTTGGATACCTTTTCTTTTTCCGTCATGTCTGCCTTACCACCTACGTAACCCAAATACAATGCTCGGTCGCTTCGCTGTTCCGAGTATCGAGTCTGTGATTATATGGGATCGGGCGGCGTGCGACAAGGACCAAAACCCTGTTTAGGCTTGAAGTATGGGCCGGGCGAGTCTATTATGGTACCCAAATGAACTGCCCGGTCCGATGGTCGTATGGGACCGTGAAGGCAGAGGTCCTTTCGCCGGGGCTGAGGGGTTCCGGCCGTGAGGGCAAACCAAGACAGGTTGGAGTGTCAATTCGATACGTGAATGACGAAAGGAGCTACTCCCATGCACGATTACACGAATTCTCTCGAACGCACAAGATCAGGACTCAGTCGGCGTCAGCTTATGGCCGGGGCTTTAGCCGGCGCCGGGGCCATCGTCGCCAGGCCCGGATGGCTGGCGGCCGCCGAGGCAAGTAAGCCGGCCCAGCGAAGCGGGATCACAGGCATCGTGACGTTGGGTCGCACGGGCATTAAGACCTCGCGTTTGGCCCAGGGCACGGGCTATAACGGCACGGGCCGTTCTTCGGCGCATACGCGCCTGGGCATGAAAACCTTCACGAAGCTGATCCGTCACAGCCTGGATCAGGGCATCTGCTTCATGGACATGGCCGACCTTTATGGCTCGCACCAGTACGTCCGAACCGCCCTTGAGGGCGTGCCGCGGGACAAATATACTCTCCTGACCAAGATTTGGCCACGGAAGGAGTATTGGAACTCGCCGTCGGGCGGGGCGAAGGAAGAGGTGAATCGCTTCCGGAGGGAATTGAAGACAGACGTCATCGACATCTGCCTGATGCACTGTATGACGAACGCCGACTGGCCGAAGGAAAACGAACGTGTCCGCGACGAGCTGGACGAACTGAAACAGCAAGGAGTGGTCCGGGCCGTCGGCGTTTCCTGCCATGACTTCGGCGCCCTGAAAGTTGCCGCGACCCATCCCTGGACCGACGTTATCTTGGCGCGCATCAACAACGTGGGCAAAAGCGCCTATATGGACGGAACGGTCGAAGAAGTGGTGTCGGTGCTCAAGCAGGCCCGTGCGAATGGGAAGGTGATTGTCGGCATGAAGATTTTCGGCGCCGGCAAGCTCGTGACGCCGGAGGCCAAAGACACCTCGCTCAAGTTCGTCCTCGGGAATAACCTGGTTCACGCCATGACCGTAGGCATGCTGAGCCCCGAGCAGGTCGATGACACGATCTCGCGTGCGAACAAAGCCCTGAAAGCATAAAAAAATGTCTCACATTGACTATTGAAGCACCTTGTTGATCCCTCGGCCGTCCGGAAACAATAGTCAATCGTCAATAGACAATAGTCAATGCCAAAAAGGAGTCGTTATGAAGCGACAAATCGAGCGTAATACGTCGAATCCCTCGTCGGCCGAACGGGACAACTCTTCCCGGCGGCAATTTCTTTCGCAGAG
>CAYZAH010000692.1:0-3014 GCA_964475805.1 uncultured Pirellulales bacterium
TCCGAGGCGCCGATCATTGCTTTATTGGAGCATGTCGCGGCGCATAAAGGTCGCGTCCGCCCGGCTTACCCTCGTCTGAGCATGTCGGCGACGGCGAGAATGTGCTCGGGGGTCGTTCCGCAGCAGCCGCCCACCAGGCTCGCGCCGGCCCGGCGGCACGCTGCAATGCCTTCGGCGAATTGTGCCGGGCCCATTTCGAACACGGTCTTGTCTTCCACCAGCTTGGGCTTGCCGGCATTGGGCTGAGCCAAAACGGGCAATGACGTTGCGGATCGGATTTCCGCGACAACGACGGCCATCTGGGTCGGATCGAGGCTGCCGCAATTAGCACCGACGGCGTCCGCTCCGGCTTCCGTCAGGGACCGGGCGCACTTTTCTGCGGAGTCGCCCATGATCGTCCGGCCGCCTTTCTGCTCCGTATCGAACGCTATAGAGACCATCACGGGAAGTGAAAAGCCCTCCTTGCACGCCCGAAGGGCACACAGCGCCTCTCGCAGATCGAATACCGTTTCGATAATGAACCCATCGACTCCCGATTCCGCGAGTATCTCGGCCTGCTCCTTGAACGCATCGCGGAACTGCGACTCTTTGTAAGTGCCGTAAGGCTCGAGCAACTGGCCCGTCGAGCTGATATCCCCCAGAACGTATTGCTCCTTGCCTGCGGCCTGCCTGGCTAACTCCACGCCCGCTTTGTTCACGTCGCGCACCGAGACATCGAGCTTGTGGGTCTCGATGAAGATGCGGTTCATCGTCAGCGTGTTGGTCGTCAGGGCGTCGCATCCGCACTTGGCGTACTCGCGCAGGATTTCGAGCACGATCTGCGGCGCGTCAAGATTGTTGCTCGCCCGGCCCATCACGCCACGCTTGTCTAACTCCGTACCGATCGCGCCGTCGAGCAAAATGACGTCCTGATCTTTCAAAGCCGACAATAGATTCATCCGCAATTTCTTTTTGGTGCCAGTGTGCCTATCCGACGCCGAGTTTGGTCAGCTCCTCTTTGACCTGGGCGGCGCTCTCGAAAAGGATCGTATGAAGCCCCACGTCTTCTGCTCCCTGTATGTAGTCGAGCCGGTCGTCTATGAAGACGGCCTGCTCCGGTCGCGAGCCGAGGCGCTCAAGCGCGATCTCGTAAATCTTTTCCTGGGGTTTCATCAATCCCTCATCGCACGAAAAAACGAGCACGTCGAACATATCGTAGCCGAGCTCGCGGAAGAAATTCGCCGCCGGAAGCTCAGTATTGGACAAGAGGGCTGTCTTGTAGCCTTTGCGGTGCAGGGATGAGGCGAGCGAGAACATTTCCGCCTTTGGCACATAGGCGGACTTGAACGCCTCGAACCACAGCGACGGCGCCTTTGGCATTGGCTTACCGAGCTTTCGAGCAACTTGCTCCCAGAACATCGCTTCGTCGATCAGACCCTTGTGGAACTCATCCAGGCATGAATCATGTATCGGCGTATATTGCTCCTGCGGCACATCGAACGCCTCGGCGCAGTACCGTAAAAGCCCCGGCCTCGGGTCATCAATCAGCACGCCGCCCCAATCGAATATCACAGACTCTATCTTTTCCATTCCGAACAACCTAAACAACGCGGCTTCCGACGATTTTCCGACGGGACGATACAGCGATTCGACGAACATATCAACATTTTTCCACCGTTCGCAGGGGATGCCATTGGTCTTTGACGAGCGTACCGTTGTGGTCTATAATCGCGGCGATTCTCTGAGGACGAAAAGATGGAGCTGATTTTGACGGTTGTTATCGGTGTTCTGCTCGTGGTCGTGTTAGGGCTTCTGGTCTGGCTGATCGTCACGAGCTCGGCGAACGCCGCGAAGATGGCGGGCCAGCAAGCCGCCGTCGGCCTTTTACAGCAGCAATTGGAGGCCTTGCGAGCGGCCCAGGACAAGACGTCGGAGAAACTTCAGGAGTCGCTCAAGTCCGGCCAGGACACGCTCAGCCAGAACCTCCAATCCAGCCGGAAAACACTCAGCGAATTGCACACCCAGATCGGCGAATTGCAGGGTACCAGCAAACAGATGATGCAGATCGGGACCGAGGTCAGGCGGCTCCAGGATATTCTCAGCTCGCCCAAGCTTCGCGGGCAGATGGGCGAATGGTCGCTCGAAAATCTTCTTGCCCAGATTCTTCCGAAGGACAGCTACAAGCTCCAGTCCACGTTCAAGGATGGCAAGACGGTCGATGCCCTGGTCCAATTAGTCGATTTCTCGGTTCCCATCGACGCCAAGTTTCCGCTGCCGGGCTTCGAGAACGTAATCAAAGCCGAGAGCGAGCAGGAGAAGGTGCGACTTCGCAAGCAATTCATCAAGGACGTGAACAACCATATCGACAAGATCTCGGGCGACTATATCCGGCCCGCCGAGGGCACGCTGGATTTCGCCATCATGTACATCCCCGCCGAGAACGTCTATTACGAGACGATTGTCAAGTATCCGGGCGAAACGCAGGACATTCTGCAACACTGTTTCGACAAGAAGGTCATCCCCGTCTCGCCGAATCTGCTGTACGCGTACCTGATGACGGTGACGATGGGCCTGCACGGCTTGCAGATCGAAAAACAGGCCGCCGAAATCCGCCAGAACTTGAAAAAGCTCAACGCCTCCTTCGCCGACTTCGGCGGAACCTGGGATATCCTCGGTAAGCACTTACGAAACGCCTACAGTCAATACGACGAAGGCCAAAAGAAGCTCGACCGCTTTGGGATGCACCTCGACCAAATACAGGGAGAACCCGATGGACTTGGGAGCAAAACCCCCGGTGAAACCGGGGGCTAAATAGGGGTTGCGATCCGATGGGGACATTGGGGTTTATGATTACTTGGACAACGTATGGGACGTGGCTGCAAGGAGACGAACGTGGGTACGTGAAGAATGGACAAACACTGCCCGGGGACGAAGGGTTTAAACAAGCTAACAAAGCGTTACACACACAAACTACGGTTCGACTCTCGAAAGCCCAACAACAAATAGTACACGCAGCTATTATGACGCAGGCGCAA
>CAYZAH010000693.1:0-3012 GCA_964475805.1 uncultured Pirellulales bacterium
TCACGTACCTGGTCCGCAACGAGCAGGAGGGTTACCTCACGACGCTCAAACGCGAAGGTGCTTCTGAGTGCCGGCGAAAAGGTCATTCTGGAGCGGACGATTGACATCGGTCCCGACAAACCTTTTACGCAGAAGGTGACGGTTCCTTCGGGCACGGGCAAGACCGACTTAAAGGCTTCTCTGCTTTCGTCCTCGAACGAAACGCTGGTTTCTTACCAGCCGGTGAAGAGGGAATATGACCCCAAATTACCGGAGACGGTAAAGGCTCCGCCGGCACCTAAGGACATCAAGACGGTGGAGGAGCTTTACCTGACGGGCCTGCGCCTCGAACAGATTCACAATCCCCGCGTGAACCCGCGCGATTACTATGAGGAAGCGTTGAAACGGGACCCCGGCGACTCGCGCACGAATACCATCATGGGTATCAATGACTACAAGCGCGCGGAGTACGGACGAGCCGAGCAGGAACTCCGGAAAGCGATTGAGAGAATCTCAGCCGACTATACGCGGCCGGGCAACTGTGAGGCTTATTACTATCTCGGCCTTGTGCTCAGAGCAGAGCGGAGATTTGACGAAGCGTACGATACATTCTACAGAGCCACCTGGGACTACGCCTTCCATTCGGCGGCGTACTATCAGTTGGCGGAGCTATCGTGCAGAAAAGGCGATTTTGCGACAGCGTTGGAGCAGATAGATCAGTCGCTCTCGACGAATGCGTCGAATCCAAAAGCCATGAACGTCAAAGCCGCCATCCTCAGAAAGCTCGGCAGGTTTAAGGAAGCCCGGCGGCTCGCACTGAACGTGGTCGCCGATGATCCACTCAACTTCCTGGCTATCAATGAGCTTCATCTTGCTCAAACGGGCCTGAACGCGAGGCGAAAAGCACAGCAGGCACTGGCGGACCTGGAAGTCAAAATGCGGGGCCAAGTTGAATCTTATCTTGAACTGGCAACGGATTACGGCAATTGCGGCTTGTGGGGCGAAGCGATTGCGGTCTTGCTGCGACCCGTAAAGGATAAGACCGAGTTCGCCGCCACGTACCCGATGGTCCGCTACTATCTTGCTTATTTCTATCGGCAGCAAGGCGACGATGCCAACGCGGCGGAGCAGTTTTCCTTAGCGGGAAGGATGCCGACGGACTATTGTTTCCCGTTCCGGGCCGAATCTATCGAGGTTCTGAACGCTGCCCTCAAGCACAATCCGTCGGATGCTCGCGCTTATTATTATCTTGGCAATTTGCTGTACGATTTGCAGCCGGAGGAGGCGATCCGCCTATGGGAAAAGTCACGTGATATCGACGGCTCGTTCGCCCTTGTGCATCGCAATCTTGGCTGGGGCTATTATCGAACGAGGGGAGATATTCCAAAAGCGATTGCCGACTACGAGAAGGCCGTGGCGTGTGACGCGAGCAATCCACGATTCTACGCCGAGCTGGATCGCCTCTATGAAGTCGGCAACGTGCCGGTCGACCGGCGACTTGCCTTGTTCGAGAAGAACCACGAGACGGTAGCGCGAAGAAACGACAGTCTGGTGCGTGAGATCATGGTTCTGGTTCTGGCAGGGCGGTACGATCAGGCTCTCGGCTACCTGGCTAATAACCACTTCCACGTTTGGGAAGGGGGAGGCGAGATTCACGACGTCTACGTCGATGCCTGTCTGCTCCGAGGGTTGCGTCGGCTTGACAACGGCAAGCCACACGAAGCCCTAACGGATTTCCAGGCGGCCTCGGAATATCCTGAAAATCTCTCGGTCGGTCGGCCCGAGAATGACCGGCGTGCCCCACAGGTTGCCTATTATGCCGGTACGGCTTGTGAGGCGATCGGTGACAGGGATAAGGCTGCGGAGTTCTTCAGGAAAGCGGCGGACGAACGGGGTTCGACACGTTGGCCGGAGGCGCGGTTCTACCGTGGATTGGCCCTGGCGAAACTCGGCCGGAATGACTCGGCGGCCAAGATATTCGACGACATGATAGAAAGCAGTCGGCGAAGGCTCTCGGAGAGAAGCACAAGCGACTTCTTCGCGAAATTCGGAGAGGGCCAGGCGGACGCAGCGAGACAAGCGTCAACGCATTACACGCTAGGCTTGGGCTATCTGGGCAAGGGACAGAAGGACGAGGCCAAAGCGGAGTTCCAGAAGACGGTGGAGCTGGACGTCAGCCACGTTTGGGCGAAGGAGCAATTGGCCCGGCTCGATTAGTTAGACTTGCTTGCTATTTATCCTCCACGTTGTCGGTAGTTACTATCCGTTTGGCCAGCCTGAGGAGCTTGGACCTGATCCTCAGCTTGGCTCGATAGGCGCCGGCGGTATTGATCTCAAAACAAACCTTGTTCTTTTCTACGATGAAGTTGAGGATGCCTCCGCGTTCGATGAAGCCCGGCGTATCGGCAATCGTCAGGATGCGTTCGTGCCGAATCGGATCAAGTATATTGTCGATATAGTGCTCTTCCGAAGAACAGATGAAGAGCACGTCACATTGCTTGATGTTCTCGATCTCAGGATGAGGATTCGTCTTGTCGTCCCTATCATCGAGCTGGGAAAAGCCTTTGAAATATCGAATCGTCACGTTTCTACCTTTGGCCTTTTTGTGTTGGAGTGGCTCGAAAGCATCCTCGAAGGGACTATCGCCGATGACACCAATGAGAATCGGCCTGTCGTCATCCTGGTTATCCTCTTGCTGGAATTTCCAGCCGTCGATGAAGTTCACGAATTGATGCATGAAAGCGGCTTTAATACAATACTCGTGGGAAGCCTTTGACTCAGCGACGGCCGGCCCCGTCAGGGACGCCGAGCCTGTCACCAACAAGATGAAAGCCGTAATGTACGATTTTCTTGCAGACATTCAAAAGCCAATTACGCATTGGGCGACGAATTCATGTTTCTGGTCACCCATCCCATCATCATGCACGAAACTCTGACTTATCTTGAAATTGAACATTGGGTGAAGATTGGGATTGGGATAGCTGTACTGTCCCACATTATGTTCTCTGCTTAAGCCTCCTTGGAGGCAATAGG
>CAYZAH010000694.1:0-3010 GCA_964475805.1 uncultured Pirellulales bacterium
TGTTTGGCATTGGGCATTTCAGTGATCGCATTGGCGGGTTGCGGACAGACGGCGTTTCAGGTTTCTTTGGTACCCGTCCACCGCACTTTGGAAGAGACTCAGATACAGGGTGACAGGGGTATTTGGGTCTCCGACAAGATCGCGATCATAGACGTTGACGGCATGCTTATCAACAAGCAAAAGCACGGCTTAATACGCTCGGGCGAGAATCCGGTGAGCTTGTTCATCGAGAAGCTCGAGAAGGCGGCTGAGGATCGATCCGTGAAGGCGGTAGTGCTGCGTTTGAACTCCCCCGGCGGGACCGTAGCAGCTAGCGATTTGATGTACCACAGTCTGAGTCAGTTCAAGAGCCGGACGGGAAAGCCGGTCGTGGCGTGCGTGCACGGTCTGGGCTGTAGCGGTGCGTATTACTTAGCGTGCGCGTGCGACGGAATCATGGCCCAGCCCACGAGCGTGACCGGCAGCATCGGGACGATCTTCCAGACGTTCAGCGTAGCCGGGACGATGGACAAGATCGGCATCAAGGCGGTCGCTATCAAGAGTGGCCGGCTGAAGGACATGGCGTCTCCGTTGCACAATCTGACCGACCCGGAGCGAGAGGTGTTGCAGGGGATCATCGACAGCCTCTACCAGCGGTTCTTAAACGTCGTCGAGGAGGGGCGCAAAGGCCTTGACAGGCAAAAGCTGGAAGGTCTCGCAGACGGGAGGGTCTTCACGGCTGAGCAGGCGTTGAAAGACGGGTTGATTGACAAGATCGGCTATCTGGAAGATGGCGTTGACTGGGTCAAAGAAAAAGCAGGCGTGCAGAAAGCGCGGGTGGTGATCTACCACCGTTCGTCGGACTATATGCCGAACGCCTACGGCTTAGCCTCAGCCGATGCAGAGGGCCTCGAACCGTTGGTCAATTTCGAGTTGCCGGACTGGCTTAGCGCAGATGGCAGCGCTCAATTTCTATACCTATGGCAGCCGGGAGCCGAATGAGGCTTTCAAATCTGGCATCCCGAGCGCAGCCAGGATTCGCGCGATTTCCTTTTGCGTCAGAATAGTTGCTTCAGCACACCGACCTCAATGTGGCTGGGGTACTGTTTGGAGCGATAGACGCGATTGGTCACCTTGATGAAATCGTCCTCATTCGCTTCGAAGATGTTCGGCACGTATTTCTGTGGATTGCGGTCGATGAAGGGGAACCACGTACTCTGGACGTGAATCATGATTCGATGTCCCCGCTTGAACGTGTGCAGAACGTCCCACAATTGAAACGAGATATTGGAAATCTCATTGGGTATGAACGGTTTGGGCTTTGTGTAGCTCTCCCGGAAGCGGCCACGAAAGACTTCCGCGCGAATCAAGGCTTGCTGAGCCGCTTTTTCGTCCAGATCATCGGGATAGACGTCAATCAGCTTCACGATCCAATCCGAATCCGTCCCCGTTGTGGAAACGAACAGATCGGCCAGGATGGGTCCGGCTAAGGTGACATCATCTTCGAGAATTTCCGTTTGGTACACCAACACGTCCGGTCTGCGCGAAGCAAACCGCTGGTCTTCCGCATAGAACGTGTTGTTGAGCCACTGCGAGTTATCCCTTGTGTGAGGGACCGGCTTGTTCGGGTCGCTGATGTAGGAATCGCAACCGCTCGGATCTTCATCGGGTTTTTCGAGTGACAATGTGCCGCTCTTGTGGAAGTAGAAACACGACCTCTCAGCGGAGGCCGGCGGCCATTGGTCAAATCGTCGCCACCGGTTGGCGCCGGTCTCGAAGATCAAGGCTTCGGGCAGGTTCAGCTCGCTTTCTTCATCTTTCAAAAAGTGGTTGAAGAAATTCAGATCAATATGGTCTTGAAAATACTTCGAGGTCGCAAAACCGAAATCCGTGTCTCCCAGATCGCTGCCTTTGCCGCGGAGCCAGCCTCCGTGGAACCAAGGGCCCATGACCAATATATTGAATATGCCGGGATTCTGCTTCTCGATCATTTCATACGTATGTAGCGGTCCAAACAGGTCTTCCCGGTCGAACAAGCCGCCGACTACCATGACAGCGGCGTTGATGTTCTTCAAATGCGGGAGAATGTTGCGTTTCTGCCAGAACTTGTCGTAGTTGGGGTGTCGGGCGACCTTGTTCCAGAATTTGGATTTCCCCTTGAAGTACAGCTTGTTCACGTTCTTCAGCGGTCCAACGTCCATGAAGAATTTGTAGGCGTCCGTCGCCTCGATATCGCAGATCGGGTCCGGCCACTCATCGACAAGGCCTTTGCGTCGTTGTGGCACGCGATTGAGGAATCCGAACCAGTGCGTCAACAAGAACGCCCCGTGGTGGTAAACGTCATCCCAATAGAAGTCGGAAACCGGCGCTTGCGGAGAGACCGCTTTGAGGGCGGGGTGCGAATCGATGGCCCCGGCGGACGTGTAGAAGCCGGGATAAGAAATGCCCCACTGGCCGACCTTGCCGTTGTGGTTGGGCACGTGCTCCAAAAGCCATGCAATCGTATCGTAGGTGTCCGTGCTTTCGTCTATGTCGGAATTGCTTTTCTTTTTTTCAACGTGCGGCGTCATGTGAACGAACCGGCCTTCCGACATGAAGCGCCCCCGAACGTCCTGATACACAAAGATGAACCCTTCCTTCTCGAATTCCTCGTGCGGGCCGATGTTGCTTCTGTATTGGTCGGGCCCGTACGGACCGATGCTGTAAGGAGTGCGCAGGAGCAATATCGGATACTTTTTCGAGATATCGTTCGGCGTGTAAATCGCGGTGAAGAGTTTCACCCCGTCACGCATGGGGATTCGCACTTCGTATTTCGTGTAGTTCTCGCGAACATAGTCCGCCCGTTCGTCCGCTTGAACAAGCCCCACCTGCAAAACGGAAACGCATAGTAGTAAGAGCGCCGCCCGTATCTTCATAAGAGACTCCTTTCTTTTCGTTCGTACTATTTCTTCAATGCCAGGATTCGTTCCGCGAGTTTCTTCCGTGCGGCCAGGTAGTCACTCGGGGTCTTCGAGAAGCCCCACCAGTTCGG
>CAYZAH010000695.1:0-3008 GCA_964475805.1 uncultured Pirellulales bacterium
GAAGACGACCTCCGATGCCGTGAGAAGGACAGACGCCATTGCAAAGATGCAGAGATAGCTTATCTTGACATTGTTCATTTTCTGCTCCACATTCAGATGATGACAGCCCCGGACAATCCTACTTCGGAACGCACTCACCGATCTTGCACGCCTTTTGAATCTGCTCGGGCGACAGCTTCATCTTCGCGGCCAGCGCTTCGCCAATGCCGATGAGCTTGCCCGTTTCGTAGGGATTCTGCGCGACCCATTTCCGCAGGTTCTCCACGTTGACAAAGAAACCCTGGTGAAAGCACCCTGCCGAGCCCCAGGTGCCGTCAGGTTTTTGACGCTGACCAAACCACGCGACCGCCGTTTTAGGTTCCAACGAGGCAACCTTCCCGCCGAACGTCTTGACGACGATCTCGTCGCCGCTCAGGCGGTCCCGCTCATGGACCTCGACGTCCTTGCCTGTTCGAGCGGCCACGCCGAGGGCGCAGTGAGAGCAACAGCCCCAGGTTCGCGGACCGCCTTCGACAATCACTTCGGCAGCATCCTGAGGGTAGCAGGCTCGGTCACAGAAGCCGCAGCGCGTCGCGAGTTCTCTGTCTCGCAAGACTTGCCAACTGATGATTGTGCCGCCGGAAGTGGTCTGGCCAGACTCCGGCTTCGTGGCCAAAACTCTGATCGTCGGTCGGCCCGTCTGACTATCGACGCCATAGAGATACGTCGCCTCCGTGGCGGGGATCGGTTCGCCGGTGTCCCAGTCCGTCACCGAGACCCTCTTGTCGAAGTCGGTCTTGTCTTCCGTCAAGCATGAATACATGATGAAATAGCAATGAGGGCTGCACAGTCTGACCGGCCCTTTGTCCGTCCGAACCGTCACGGCGGTCTTGGCGTTGATATCTCCCTCACACATGTAGCACACAGCATCCTTGGGCCGGGTGTCGGCTTGAGCCGGAGTGAGCCTCTCGAACACAGGCGTCTGGGAAGCCGAATCCGCCAGGGTTACGTCGAATTCTTTCCACTTGGCGAGGATGTCCTCTTTGGAGAAGAAGCCCTCGTGCCGGAACAATTCCTTGCCCGAAGCGTTGTAGAAGATCTGCGTGGGAATGACCTGGATGCCATACATCGCCGACAGGCCGGTGTACTTGCGGACGTCCAGGAAACTCACCTGGAGTTTGCCTGCAAATTCAGCTTTCAACTCTTCGAGGATGGGCGCCATCATCTTGCACGGGATGCACTGATCGGACCCGAGATCGACCAGCGCCGGCACGCCTTTTCCGAGGAGCTGTTCCGGCGTGTACTCAGCCGGGACCGGCTCACCACTCGATTTACTGCGTCTGACGGCGACTGCAACCACCACAGCGGCGGCGAGAGCAACGACAATGATGATCTTCAGAGTCTTATCCATCGTATCTCCTTTCCGGATTTCTCCACTATTGCGACGTTCTGAACCAGCTTTGGGTCCGCAGGCATATTCGTACCAGCATCAACATGACGGGCACTTCGATCAATACACCAACCACTGTTGCCAGGGCAGCCCCGGAGGACAAGCCGAACAACATGGTCGCCGTGGCAATCGCCACCTCGAAGTGATTCGACGCCCCGATCATCGCCGACGGCGCCGCGTCACGGTACTCAAGTTTCAGTACCTTGGCAAGGGCGTAGCCAAGCCAGAAGATAAGATTCGTCTGGATGAACAATGGCACGGCGATCCAGAGAATGGTCAATGGATTCGAGAGAATCACGTCTCCCTTGAATGAGAACAGCAGCACCAGCGTCACCAACAGTGCCATGATCGTGACGGGCGTTAGAAAGTGCAGGAATTTCTCCTTGAACCAGCTTTCACCTTTGACCGCGATGATCCATTTTCTCGACAGATAGCCCGCAATCAACGGCAAAGCGACGTAGATGGTGATGGATAATACGAGCGCCTGCCAGGGAACAGGCAGCCGGCCGACGCCCAGCAGAAAGCCGCCGAGTGGACCGTAGAGAAACAGCATCGTCAGGGAGTTGATTGCGACCATGACCAGTGTATGGCCGTCGTTGCCTCTGGCAAGATAGCCCCAAACGAGCACCATCGCCGTGCACGGAGCGATTCCGAGCAGAATACAGCCGGCCAGATAACTCCGCCAGAGCGGGACTTCGAGCATCTTCCGGCCGCCGGCTTCGATCACCGTTCCGACGCCATAGGTCGCGCCGACGGGAAGATCGAGACCGAAGGGCATCTTGACCCTATCGACGGCGTCGGGGCCAATGAGACCGTAGAACAACGTTCCCAGGAAGAGCAGCGATATGGCATACATCGTGAATGGTTTGACCGCCCAATTCACAAAGAGAGTCAGCCCGACCGGCCGGATGCTCCTGCCCGCTTTGAGCACCTCGGCGAAGTCGATCTTCACCATGATCGGATACATCATGAAGAACAGGCAGACCGCAATTGGTATAGAGACGACCGGCGCCTTGTTGACGTAGATCGCCAGACCATCGAGATAGTCGGCCAGGCCCGGCGCCAGCTTGCCGAGAACAATCCCACCGACAATGCACAAAGCGACCCAAGCGGTCAGATACTTCTCGAATATGCTTAGCCCTTTGCTCTTCGGCATCTTCGACGCCTCTAATCTCAGTGCTCAGTCTTTCGTCGCCACGATGTCAACGCTCACAACGTAATCGCCGAGCCGTGTCCCTTCCGGCAGGCATTCGACGACCTGCCTGTAAAGCGGATCGTTACAGTCGGCCATCGCGTCGATGTTGTACGTCTTCTCCGTGACGTTGCCGGCCGTGAGGCCCGCCTCACGAACCATCCTCACCGTCTCATCAATCAGCACCGCCCCGGCGACGCAACCAACCAGTGCCGCAACGGACTTCAGGATAGGTTCGGGCACGGGCTTTTTCAGGGCCAGGTCCGAAATGCACGCCTTACCGCCTGGCTTCAGGACCCGCGCAATTTCCCGCCAGACCTGTTCCTTGTCGGGTGACAGGTTGATCACGCAGTTCGAGATGACCACGTCAATGCTGGCGTCCGCCAC
>CAYZAH010000696.1:0-3000 GCA_964475805.1 uncultured Pirellulales bacterium
AAAAAGCCGCGATGGTAAATCACGAAGTTCAAAGCGTCGTAATGGCGATGCTGAGTGAGCGTTCCGCCGCACGAAAAAAGGCAATACGTATTTTCTTTCCCCGTGCCGGATCGCATGAAGATCTGCCCCATGTTCTCGAAGTGTCGCCCGAGGGGAAGATTCTCCGGGGCGAACGGTGCGGGCGAGCTATCCATCTGAGTCAGAAGAAACGGATAGATGAACCAGGTACGCGAGTACGACTGGCGTGGCAATAGCTTCTGGACATGACGTGCCAGAGCGGCGGCTTTCGGCGATGCCTTGCCGTACAGATGCCGGATGTTGGCCATGTGGGTAAAAAGCTGTCCGATCGGCAGGCGATTGCTCGTGTGCGGCGTGTCACCATACCCGAATTCCAACGGCACCGGATCGGCGGCGATCCAGTTCCAAATGATGTAATTTGCGAGCATCGCGCCGTGCGGGTAGTCGGGTGCGATGTTTTCGCCCGTACTCGATAACCATGTATAAAAGAAGTTTTGCTCCGCCCAAGGGTAAGCGCCAAAGACGTAACCGAGCGTTGGCGAAGCGCCGCCCCCATCGTCGCCGCACGCTTTCTTGCGGTATTCGAGCAACTTCATATTCTCGTCATGTCCCTCTACGAGCCATTCATTGACCCGTTCCGGCTCGATGCCCGTACCGAACGCTGTACAACCGATGAACCAGAGGCAATTTCTCACGCCATAGAAGCCGTCGTTGTAGTCGGACAAATGTTCCCGATAAATCGAGGGCCTGACTTTCATCACGTTATCAATCACGCGGACCAGTCGAGACATGTAGGTCCGGCGTTCGGTCTCAGTTAAGTCGTTGTACAGCCAATCCCAGGCCATTGTCGCATGCACGCGCGACGTCGAGTACCAGTTGACCGATTTTCTTTGCTCGAAACAGGCTTCGTAGAAATCCAGGCTCGTCTGGAGGCATTTCTTTGCGAGCTCCAGGTATTTCGGATCCTCCGTGACGCGAAAAACAAAAGCCGCCCACGCCGCCTGGGGACCAAGCTCTCTGGGTTCGGTCTGGTCTATCTGTTCTCTCAAGAGTCGGTCCACACGCGACTTGATGTTCGAGTACCATTCCCGTTCGGCGCCCAGCGCACGTTGCCGAACCGTGGGCCACGTGTCGGCGTTGAAGAAAAGCCGAGGGTGGTCAGTCCGAATCCTCGCCGTCCAGTCGGGCAGCGGCGCCGCAGCGAGCGTTGAGGCAATCGCCAAGAGCAATCCTATTGCAGCTGTCTTCCAGCATCTTGAATTCATTGCATATTCTCCTGTCCAAGCACAAATCCAGCTCTCGACGTGGATCGGTTCGGCGTGATTACGTCAGCAAAGTCAGCTTAACGGCGCGAACGTCCATCACTTGGCGGCCCGGCACGTCCAGCGCCCGAAGAACCAGCTCACCCCGGCCCTTCACCAATCCAAACACGCCCAGGCGAAGCGGGCGGAAATCCTTGACGTAAGACTCTCCTTTGCGCGGAACCCGGTCGTATTCGGCGCCCACCAACGGCGGATCGAACGGCTCGGCGACCTTTCCTTGCGCCCGGCTCTCGCCAAACCGAAGCTCGACGGTCGAGCCGACGTCCCCTTTCGGACACGTGTAGTAGACCACCGCCTCGTAATTGCCTCCGGTCGCCACCTCAATATCCCACGTGATGCTGTCGCCGGTGCTCCGCCAGTTCGTAAAGAACGAACAATTGGGCGCTCCGGCGCTGCGCTTAATCTTCCCGTGCGGAACGCCGTCGCGCGCGGGCAAGAAAGTGGTCGGAAACTCCGCATAACCGACAGTGAACGGCCGGTCGTCCTTTTGTGATTTGGGCAGGGCCTCATCCTTCCAGCGTGCAACGGCTTTTCTAAGTTTCGCCGCGATTTCCGGCTTATCCTTTGAGACGTCGTGGTCTTGCCCCGGATCGGTCGTCATATCAAATAGCTTGCCCGCATGATCGAGCCGGTACCGCTGCGTGCGAACGCTGACTCGCCCGTTTTGATGAGAAAAGATCATGCGGTCCGGCCACTTTTCCGCTTGGCCCAAAAGCAGCGGCTTGAGGCTGATCCCGTCGAGCGGCTTGGTACCAACAATGTGAACGCGGGCCATGTCCGCCAGCGTCGGAAGGAAGTCAATCGCCCCGGCGATCTGCGGGATCTTTGTGCCCGGTTTGATATGGCCGGGCCAGCGAATAATGCACGGCACGCGGACGCCGCCTTCGTCGGTCGAGCCTTTGCGTCCCTTCATGCCGCCGTTCCAGCGCCAGCTATTCGGGCCGTTGTCGCTGAAATAGATCACGATGGTCTTGTCGGCTAACTTCAAGTCGTCGAGCTTTTTCAGGACTCGTCCGACGTTCCAGTCGATATTCTCGCACATCGCCAGGGCACAGCGCGTCTTGTCGATCTCTTCCTTCTCAGGATCACGATTCCTCATAGCCAGCGGACGATTCTTGTACTCGTCCCAGAAGCGGTCCGGCACCTGCATAGGCGAGTGAGGCGTGTTGTACGGGAGGTAGCAGAAGAACGGCCGGCCCTTGTTCTGCTCGATGAAATCAAGGCCGTGGTTGGTCAGGTCGTCGGTGATGAAGCCTTTGCCTCGGACGATCTTGCCGTTGTGTTCAAGGATAGGGTCGAAGTAGTTGCCCCAATGGCCGGAGCAGAAGCCATAGTATTCGTCGAAGCCCCGGGCGTTCGGGTGGTAGGGATATTGCGTCCCGTTGTGCCATTTTCCGAACGCCGCCGTCGCGTAGCCAGCGGCCTTGAACGTATCGCCGATGGTCTTTTCGTCGAGGTTCAAACGCTCTTTGCCGGTCGAGACGCCCCGAACACCGCCGCGCGGATGGTATCGCCCGGTGAGAAACTCGGCCCGCGTCGGCGCGCAGACGGGGCAGACGTAGAAGCGGTCGAACATGGCTCCGTCCCGCGCCAGGGAATCGATGTTTGGCGTTTCGATGTTGATGTTCCCGTGAAGCCGAAGGTCGCCCCAGCCCTGGTC
>CAYZAH010000697.1:0-2995 GCA_964475805.1 uncultured Pirellulales bacterium
TCTTCCCTCCCCCGCCTGAGAAGCCCCGGCTGCAATTCCTCAAGTCATTCTCCGGGCCTGCGGATTTTGCTCCGATATCGACTAATGCTTTCGAGCAGTTCGTGCTCGGTGAACCCAAGACGCGCCAGGGCATCGTCACGCCCTACGGTATAGCGATCTTCGAGGGCAAGCTGTACGTGTGCGACATTGGCAAGAGAGCGGTCGAGGTGCTCGACTTGAACAAACGCACGTTCGGCACCATGACGGAAGACCGGCGACTGGCAAATCCCGTCAACATCTTCATTGATCGGGACGGCACGAAATACGTGGCGGACCCGACGGCTGGGGCGGTTTTTGTCTTCGACAAGGACGACACTCTGACCGCCATTCTGGGCAAGGATTCCGGCATCCATCCCATCGACGCGGTTGTTCGCGGGACGAGTTGCTTCATCACGGACTTTGGCAGTAACCAGGTGGTTGTCCTGGACAAGACGACCGGGCGCCAAATCGGGCGCATGGGCAAAGCCGTGAGCAATCAGGTCGGGCAAAAAGGAGTCTTGAGCGAATTGCCTCCCGGCGACTTTTCTCTGATTAGCGATTTGGCGCTCGATCAGGATGGGAACATATTTGTCACCGACAAGGCTGCGGCACGAATAACGGAGTTCGATGAATCCGGTACGGTGCTGCGAACGATCGGCCGACTGGGTGACAACATTGACGAGTTTGTCAGACCAAAGGGTATCGCCATTGACAAAGCAGACAGGATTTGGGTGGTGGACGCCGCTACGGAGGTCGCCAAGATATACGATCAACAAGGCCGGCTGTTGCTGTTCTTCGGCCTGCCAGGCAACGAGCCAGGCATGATGAACCTGCCGGCACAGATTGTCCTGGACTACGACAACGTGGACCTCTTTCAACAGTATGCCGTCGCGGGGGCGAAGATCGAGTTCTTGGTTCTGGTGACGAACCAGTATGGCCCGAACAAGGTCAGTGTGTATGGCTTCGGAAGCTTTCCCGAGCAAGAGACTGCGCCTGCTCAAGCGAGCGAGGTCGTCGCGGCGCCCGAGCCCCAGCCACCGGCACAAGGCAGCGAGACAACTACACCCCCGGAACCTCCAAAGCCGGACGAGCAGCCCCTTGAGCGAAGACAGAGAGTTGCGGACCTCTATTACCGCAGCATGGCACTTTACCGTGCCGGGCATCTCGAAGAGGCCCGGAAAGGATTGGTCGAAGTTATGCAAAGCGGCACGATCCCCCCGGCGATGGTCCAGACAATCAAACAGTATATTGCCGATATCGACAAGAGATTAGCGGAGAGAACAAGGTGATCGCGGGGACTCGTCTGTCGTGATGTCGCAGGACGTTCCCCTATGCCCACTGCGGACGGGCAGCGAGATTCGATAGTTATGCGTGGATTGAAAAGCCGATATTCCAAGGCATTTCGAGATGGACCGGCGCTGGTCGGCCTCGCGCTGTTCGTCTATGTTGTGGCATTCGTGACGGGCTGTGACGAGGTTGAGCGTCACAAGGTCCTCACCTACTTCTTCGACGGGGTGCCGCCTCCGGGACAAAATCAGAGTGAAGCGGGACCTTTCGATCCGAATGCTCAGCCGGTCAATCAAGCAGGACAAACGCCAGGGTGGTACGTCCACAAGCCGCAGGAAGACTGCACAAACTGTCACCGAAAACGGGCATCGAGAGGATTCTCCGCTGAGACCTATCTCATTGCTTCGGTGCCGAGGCTTTGCTACAAGTGCCATGAGGACTACACCGCAAACGCATCGTATGTGCATGGGCCGGTCGCGGTCGGCCGATGTCTGTTCTGCCATAATCCACACCGAAGCAGAATCAAACACTTGCTGACCAGGCCGGAACCCGAGCTGTGCTTTCTGTGCCACGATCAAACCACGATCGAATCGATACCTGCTCATCTGCCGGGGCAAACGTCGGCGTGTACGGATTGTCACGATCCGCACGCAGGTTCGACAAAGGCGCTCTTGAAAAGCCCTTCGGCCACAGCGCAACCCGAGACGGAGAAACCCGATGAAGCGCCGTCGGCGAGTGAGCCGTCAATGACGCCCGAGCAACGTGAGCAATTGAGCAAGCGACAAAGAGAAATCGCGGAGCTTTACTACCGCAGTATGGAATATTACCGAAAGGGAAAGTTGAAACGAGCAAAGGATGGCTTAGTGAAGGTCTTGAACAGCGGACTGGTTCCGGCGCCGATGGCTGATACGATCCGCGCCCATATCGCGGACATAGAGAACAGATTGGCCAAAGGGACAGATTCAGCCGAAACATCGCCGTGACCGAGACGTTGAACTGAAGGGGGAAAGGAGCTTTGCTGAACCGACCGTACAAACGCAGAGAGCGGGTCTTAGCCCACCGACTTGATTCCGGTGGGGCAAGCCCCACCCTACCGGTTTATGCTCTGCTTTTTGCCTTTGTCCTTCTGTTCGTTGCCGGGTGCAACGTCAACGTCGGCGGGCAACAACGCCCTCTGCTCAAACATGAGAAGATTCAAGGTGAGGTGGAATTGGTAGCCGAGAATCGCACCGATGAGCAAGGAACCAGCCAAAACAAACGTAAGAGTGAAACGGACGTCTTCGAGGAGAGAGTCCGACTGAAAACGAACGGGGATATCTATCATCCGGATTTCTTGCTCTATAACGCGATGGTCGGCATCGGGCTCGCTCAGCAAAGCCTCGATTCGGATGAGGAGTCTGACAGTCGTAACGAATCGTTGAACGAATATAATCTGTTTGCAGAGCTGCTCAGAACCAAATCCTACCCGTCGGCCTTCCATGCAACGAAGTCTGAGGAATTGATCTCACGCCAATTTCTGGGCGCATTGAGAACCGAACGAGAAAACAGAGGAGCGTCACTCTCCCTCCGGTCCGAAGATTGGCCCATGACCTTTCAGTACACGACCAGTGACACTCACCAGGACGAGTTGACTTCGCTGGCCACAGATTTCTACGAAAGGCATGATGAGCGATTCCGGTACTCCATGTCT
>CAYZAH010000698.1:0-2976 GCA_964475805.1 uncultured Pirellulales bacterium
TCCGCCAGCTCGCGGGCCGAGAGCATGACCTGGTGGTAGCCGTCGGAAAGATGATAGCGCCCCACGTCCACGTCGTAGAACTCATAGTAAAGGCGAATCTGCTGGGTCTGGCGATACGTCTGGAGCAGCGGTCGCCAGTCCCAGAGACGAATGTTGTCTATGGTCTCCTGGTCCCTCGATATGTCATTCAGAGTCAGGTCGGTCAGCGCGGGATACCGTTTCTCCTCGATGCGATCCAGCGCGAAAGCCTTTCGCGTGAATTCAATGTTGTGTGTCAGAAAAGGTGTCTCAAGCTCCAACTCGCTGGGTACAACCACGAACTTCTGTACTGCGCCGGGCAGGATCATCAGCAAGACGAAGTAGAGCAGGAAGTAACATCCCACGGCGGCGACCAGCGCGATGAACTTTCGTAGAAAGATGTTCAATAGTGTAACGACGGCCAGGCCGATAGAAGCTAAAAGCATGATCCACAGACAAACCCGCGTCACGTGGTAGGCGGTGTAGCCGACGCCGTAGACGACGCCCTCGGTGGAATACATCAGGTCGTAGCGATCCAGGTAGTAGCCCCAGGCCCAGGCGACAAAGAAAATGGCCAAGAGGACCGACAGATGGGCTACAGGGCGCCGCTCCACGTACAGGCGGCGCGCCTCATTGGGTCGAAAGGCCCCGGCCCAGACGTAGGCTCCGGAAATGAGTGCGGCAGTGAGGAACGCCAGGACCACGAGACCGTCCTGCACCAGCTTGTAGAAAGGCAGACGGAAGAGATAGAAACCGACATCAGCATGAAAGATGGGATCGGTGATCCCCGTCGATCCTCCATAACGAAAGCGCAGGTACGTATCCCATTCCGGGTAGAAGAACAGAGCAAACATCAGTGCGATGAAGCCGGATATGACAAGATAGCTCACCGTCCACAGCGCCGGGGAGATGGGCGGTATGTTGAGCTCGCGGAACTCGCCGACCCGCCGGACACCCTTCCGCATTGGCGAGGGCGGTATCCCCTTGACCAGGCGGAAGTTGATCGCGAGGTACGCGAACACGCACAGAAAAGACACGATCAGGAGAGACCACTTGATGAACCATATACGCCAGAAGATGGCCTGATAGCCGACCTCTCGCATCCAGAGCCATTTCTGGAGAAAGCCGGAGATCAACGTCAGGAACACAATCAGGACGATGACAGCCCCGATGGAGAGCCACAAGGCCTGAACAAGTCGTCGTCTGGTCATAAGAGCCTCCATGTCAGGGACCGCCAGTTGCCGTGAGTCGGCCGGTACATCAGCCGATTCAAATTGGACTTAGAGCACATCTGCGCGCCAAAGCCGTTTAAGGGTAAGGTCGGAGACGGCCGTCGTCCATAAGGAAAAAACGCAATTGCCCAGGGCAATCTCCCTCATGTATCCGCTGACGGAGGGTAGCCGCGCGCCCCTTCTCCTGCTTTGGCTTAGAGATTCAGCAGCTTGAGGACGTCTTCAACGGTGCCTTCTTTAGTGACTTTCCGGCCTGGCCCGCCGGGCTTGTCAAAGACCAGGTACTCCTTCTTCACCTGGACGGGAAGTGAAAGTTTGTAGGGCTTGCATTTCGGGATAACCGCGACGGCGCGCTTGGCACCTTCGTAAAGAGCCTGGCGGGTCTCGTCGAACGGATAAAGCTCCGCCGCCTCGCGCGAGAGGCCCTTCTTGACGGCCACCTTGACGCAATCAGGCCCGAAGAATTTCGTCGCCTCCCGGCAGGTAGCCACGTCGCCCGTGACCATGATCGTCGGGATGCCGTAGTGCCCGGCGATAGCCGCACACTGCGCCAGCTCGCCCGACTCGACGCCGTTGTACCAGTATCGGTTCTCCGACCGCGACGATTGCGTGTGACAGAGCACGCCGTCGGGCGTGCCCATCATGGCGTGGGCGCCTAACTGAATCATTCCGGCGAACGAATCGTCGATCTCCGTGAGTGGACCCGGACGAGGCAAGCCCGTGATGTACTTGGCGCCCGGCGCCATCAGATGTGGGACAAATGCTTGTGATCCATGCCCGTCGAGGATCACGATGTCGGTCACGCCCGCCTCCCGCAGCCCGCGAACGACGGCTGCAATGTCGCCCATCAGGTACTCTTTCGCCTTCTCGCCCAATGGATTGCCCGGCTCGCGCGTCTGGGCGAACTTGTACACCCCGCTGGCGCCCTCCAGATCGGTCACAATATAGATGCGAAGCGGCTTCGCCGTCAGTGTCGGAACGAAGTAGCCGAGCACGAGCAGCAAGGCGGCCAGCCTGTTGGAGAAAAGCCCCCGTTCCTTTGTTCGTCGCGTCCCTGATGATTTCAATCGGTTCGTCCAGTCTTTCATTGTCCACTCCCTATAGCTTGGATTCATCGTTTGCACTGCGCTACGTCGAGTCTGAATTCGATTCCAATGTTACTTCCTCAGCACAAATGTGGTCAATCCCAAATTCCCTCCTTGATACTTGTCTCCTACAAGGTACCGCGGGCCTGTCGGCGGATCGCGTTCACCTCGTATGGAACAATGAAGAAGTTTCACCCAATGGACAACAACCATCAACAAGCAGCGGATAGCACAACAGATTTTCTCGGCCCTGCAGGGCGGGATTTTCGATTATTGCTTGCAAATCCCGGCGGAGCCGGGTAGATTTGACGACAACGAGCGCAGAGCAACATTGTCCCGTTATGCTTGTTACCGAGTAGAATCAACTGAATGAATTAAGATCAGAGAAGGAAATCCTTATGAACATCTATGTAGGCAATTTGGCCCCTGAGACAACGGAAGACGGGTTACGCGAGGCCTTTGGAGCTTTTGGCCAGGTCATATCCGTTAAGCTCTTGAGAGACAGGGTTACGGGCAAATCGAACCGGGTCGGCTTCGTGGGCATGGCGGATTCGGATGAAGCTCGAACCGCAATCAGCACGCTGAATGGCAAAGCTCTGGACGGACAAGCCATCAAGGTCGAAGAGGGCAAGAGGAAAATA
>CAYZAH010000699.1:0-2976 GCA_964475805.1 uncultured Pirellulales bacterium
ATGTTGACCGACTGGGGCGCGCACCTGCTGGATGGAGCGCAGTGGGGCAACGACACGGAACATACCGGGCCGGTCGAGGTCGAAGGCACGGGCAAGTTCTATAAGGACGGACTCTATAACACCGCTACGGAATTTCATATCGAGTACAAGTACGCCGATGGCGTGCGGCTGATCGTGACATCGGGCACGCCGAGCCTGCGATTCGAAGGCTCCGAGGGCTGGATCGGCAATCGCGGCTGGCGAGGCAAACTCCAGGCCGAGCCTGAGTCCATTCTGAGTTCGGTAATCGGACCGAACGAAATCCATCTCTATACCTGCCGGGGTGGCGAGCAGCGAAATTTCCTCGATTGCGTCAAATCGCGAAAAGACTGCTACTTCCCGCCCGAGATTGGTCAGCGATGCTTCACCGTCGCCCACATCGGCAATATCTCCATGCTCTTAGGACGCAAACTCTGCTGGGACCCGGAGAAGGAACGGTTCGTCAACGACGATGAGGCGAACCGGATGCTGCCGCGGGCGATGCGAAGTCCGTGGAGGCTCTGATATTTACTATTTTCTATTTATTATTGACTATTGGAAAAGGACGCACCATGAAGGCTCGAAATGAGATGGATAGCATTCTTACGGTTTCTGCTGGAATTGTGTGCTTGTTGTTGACTACGCTGAGTGCAGCGGAGAAAGTCAGCTTGACGGGGGACGATTTGTCGGCTTGGCGCGCGCCGACGGGACAGTGGCAGGTCGTGGGAGAGGCGTTCATGGACCCGGTGAATAAGAAGATGCTGGGTACGAAGCCGGGAACGGGAATCATCGTGAATGGGCCAACGGGCAAGACGTCCAATCTGCTCAGCAAAGAGGAGTTCAGAGACGTTAAGGCGCACGTCGAATTCATGGTCTCCAAGGATTCGAATTCCGGCGTATATTTCATGGGCCGCTACGAGGTACAGGTCTACGACAGTTGGCAGAAGGAATCCGAATATCCCGGCATCGAGTGCGGCGGCATTTACCGGCGGTGGGACGAGAAGAGAAATCCGAAGGAGTTCGAGGGACATTCGCCGCAAGTCAATGCGTCCCGGCCACCAGGACAGTGGCAGACGTTCGATGTGATCTTCCGGGCGCCCCGGTTCGACGCCGCCGGACGGAAAGTGGCAAACGCCCGGTTTGAGAAAGTAGTCCATAATGGTGTCGTGGTTCATGCGGACGTCGAAGTGACCGGACCAACGCGAGCCAGTACGTACAATGACGAGAAGCCAACAGGGCCTCTCATGCTGCAAGGCGACCACGGGCCGGTGGCATATCGCAACATCCGGATCGAACCGGCGGGGCCGAATCCGTTTTTCGCCCTGGACAATGCGGCCATGGACGACAAGCATAAGACCGCCAAAGAGCAGGTTGCCATGCTCAAGGAATTGGGATACGACGGAATCGGATCGCGGGGAGGCGAAGAACTGGCTGAGATGGCCAAAGAGCTGGACAAGAATGGCCTGAGACTGTTCACCGTTTATCTCGGTATTAACATCGATCCCGATCAACCCGCGTATGGCGATGAGTTGTTAAACGCGATTGAAGTAATGAAGGGTAGCAATGGCATGCTCTGGCTCTTTGTCAGAAGCAAGAAACTCAAACCTTCCGATCCGGCGGGTGACGAGCGCGCCGTGCAGATCATTCGCGAGATCGCAGATATGGCCGGGAAGGCTAATCTGCGGGTGGCGCTATACCCCCACTACGGCTTCTGGTGCGAGCGGGTCGAAGACGCCCTGCGCGTGACCAAGAAGGCGGATCGCAAAAACATCGGCGTGACCTTCAATCTATGTCATTGGCTCAGGGTCGATGATGAGAAGAACATGAAGTCGCTAATCGAAAAGGCGATGCCCCACCTGTTTGTCGTGACCATCAACGGCGCCGATAGTGGCGGGAAGGACTGGAAGCAGCTCATTCAGACGCTCGACCACGGGACGTTCGACGTGCGGCGGTTCCTCAAGACGCTCTACAGTTGCGGCTACACCGGCCCAATCGGCTTCCAGGGTTACGGCATCGGCGGCGACGCCCACGACAATCTCAAGCGAACTATGAACGCCTGGCGCGAGTTGAACGCTCCGAAAATGTAGGCCGGTCTTGCCTTGAAAAACCGCTTATCCTCACCCGACAATTAGCCGATATCATTTCGGTCGAGTCCGCGCGGCGGATTTCGCTCGGATTCTTCGGGAGATGAGGTATGGCCAATGACAAGCTGTTTCAGAGGATTGGGGAATTGACGGTCCAGTTTGCGACGCTGGAGCATCGATTGCAGCAGCTTCTTGAGCTATTCATGGCGGAGGATGACTTTCTTATCGGGCCGCTGTTCATCCACAATTTGAGTCTGGCCGCCTTGCTTAGAAAAATCAGAATCGTCGCCCAGTACAGGCTCCGAGAGGACAACCCGTTGTCCGGCGAACTGCTCCGCGCCCTCAAGGCCATCGACGCCCTTCGAGAAGACCGGAACCTGCTGATACACGGGGATTGGCAGATCAAAGACACGGAATCCTTCCCAGTCAAGGTCCGGGACTTCAAGATGCGATACGAAGAAGGAGACTGGCAGGAATACAAAGAGACGTCGCTGACCGAGAAGAAAGTCACGCGGCTGCTTCGGCGGCTGAAGGGGCTGGCCAACGACATGAATTACCTGATCCGCGAGTTCAGCAACTCGCCATTGGCTCGCCGTCCGGCGGCCAACACATAACAACCTTTCACACGGACTCACGTCCAATCCATGCCCCGCCTCCACTTATAAGAGCCTCGGAACAGAGAACTCCGACATGCCCGACGTTAAGCCACGATCTCAAATCATCGCCGGACAAATAAAGAGATGCATTTTCAGATGGCTTTGATAGTATAGTGTGATAAACGTGAACTTATAGGTGGCTCATGGAAACGCTCAAGCTATTGCGTGACTACTTTCCGATGGCGGTTTATACGGGCAAATGCCTCGTGTTCATCAGC
>CAYZAH010000700.1:0-2975 GCA_964475805.1 uncultured Pirellulales bacterium
TCGTTCACCAGGTCGAAATCGTCGCCCAGGTACACGTTGTGCGAGACGGCCAAATCGCCGGGCGACCAGCCTAACGTCACCCAGGTATCCAGCAATGCCGCTCCATCTTCCGGCGTCGGGCCTGTGGCCTCATAAACGGGCTGACGTGGAACGTCGGCCCCAACGCATACCCGGTCGATCCAGACCTTTCCATTCAGATTCGCTCCGGGCGGAGACCATGAGGGTCCCTTAATCATGAGGTAGAGTATCAGGTCCTCGTTCGGGCCCGCCCCGATCGCGCTGCCGGTGTGGGTGTACTCGATGGTGTAGTCTTTTCGCTTGGTCGTCAGCTCCACGGTCTGGTCCAAAAAGGTCGGATAGGAGGAGTTGTTGATGTTGCCCTGAATCAGGACGACCAGACCCCTGGTCACGTCGGCCTTGGCGGTGAAGCAGATGGGATACGTCTGGCCCGGCTCGAAGACCAGGCCTCCCTGGGCGATCCCGATACTGGTCAGCACCGTGGAGTCGTAGATGTCGAGCATGGCGGAGTTCTCTCCCGAGAGGCCGGCCCCCTGGACCACCTCGACGTCGAAGCCTTCGGCGGTGTTCAGATAGGCGTAAATGCCCCATGAGTCGAAGCCGTCGTCGAACTCGCCGTTGACGATCTGATTCTCCTGCGCCCCGGCGATGGCCCCGCAAAAGCCAAGAACGAAAACGAATGAGACCAAATGGATCAGTCTCCTACACATGATATACCTCCTTCACGTTTGCTGCAATATGTGCCTGTCGTATTCAGAGGTAGGATGGGCAGGTTTCCTGCCCATGCGGTTTGATACAGCATGGGCAACGAGTTGCCCATCCTACGGCTCACTTTCAACTTTAGTCTACTTCACGGTTGATACAGTCGGATATCGTCAATATAGATCGTTCCCGATCCGCCGCTTGTGGTCGTACCGCTCTTGGCGCCGAGGCCGATGGCGATCTTATCCACGTTGGTCAGATTGATCCCCTGATCGGCGAAGGCTTGCAACGGGATCACCCACTCGGTCCAGGCGCTGATCGTCGCGGCGCTCGGATCGTCGTTAGCGACGATGGCCTGCGCGCCCGTGGCATTGGAGACGCCCACGTACATCGGCTCGGCCGCGTTACTGGTAATGCCTACGTCCTGGTGCGCCCATTGCCCGCTCACCGTGCCGGTCGTGCTAACGTTCGAGAACACAGCCTGGCACGTCAGCGCCGGGTCGTGGCTGGTCACCGCCAGGCCGATGTAGACATTCGACATCATCGGGATGTTCGTCGGCACAGAGGTCGCTACCGGCTCCCACGCCGTGCCGTTGGCCGAATGGGAGACCGTGAAATTGCCGGAGGAGTCGCGCTCCAGTTTCACCCAGTGCGGCGCGACAATCCCGGTCTGGTTCGTGCTGAAGCTGGCTCCGTCCGTCGTTGTGCGACCCTGGGAAGCCACGCCGTTGTCCGGCGTCACGCATGCAAAGGCGTGCTTCGAGCCGGCGTCCAACGACTCGCGAATCATGACGCCCGCTTTGGCCCAGGCGTTCGTGTTCTGTACGCTATCAACCCGCGCGATAATCGAGCCGGGACCGGAGAGCGTCTTGTACGCAAAGTGGAACTGATCGGCGGCGCCCGCGATATCGGCGCCGGAGCCCGTCATGGTGTAGGTTCCGACCGGGGCCTCCGTGAAGCTGCCCGTCGAGGCGGGATAGCCTCTGAACCAGAGCGACAGCGTCGAGACGCCCGCTTCGGTCCAGTCGCGCGTGGACGTCAAGGTGAGCTCCGCCTCTGAATTCGATACGCCCGCCGTGTTGTCGTACATCAGAGGCATGGATTGCGCGCCGGTATGGACAATCGTCTGCTCGGCGTAGGGCGGCATCAGGTAGCCGACTTGCGAGCCGTTGTCCGCGATGCCGAAACCGTCGATCCAGCTTTGCCAGATGGCTTGGCCGTCGGCGTCGTCATCCGTGTAGCTCTCGAAGTTGTCCACGATCAGGAAGTCGGCGGTGGTAAAGCTCCAAACCGGACCTTTCCACGGGCTGTCGGGGTTAACGTCGTTGACCTCATCGACGCGCCAATAATACGTCGTGTTCCAGTCGAGCTTGCCGGGCGAGTAGGTGCTTTCGGTTTGCCTGCCCCGATAGATGCCCGCCGTACCCGTATCCGCGTCGGCTACAGCCGTCGCATCCGTACCGAGATACACGTCCTGGCTCACTGCGAAATCACCGGCCACCCACTTGAGATCGAGAGTCTGACTTACGTCTGCGGCTCCGTTCATCGGGCTGGGCGAGCCTGCCCGGACCGGCAGGGAGAACGCCGCCGCGGGGATAATCTCCTTGGGCTGGTGTTTGCTTTCCCAGAAAAGCTGGGCTGTGGCGCTATTTGTTTCGCCCGTTTCATCGTTGTCGCGCGCCCACATTTCGATAGCCACGTGCTGGCCGGCCTGCAGCTCGATGGGATCGGACCGGTATTCGTTCAGTCTGTAAACGTACCAGCGGTTGATCACGAGCTCGTCATCGATCCACAACTTGACGCCGTCTTCGGTATCCGCGTAGAAGCGATAAGGCTCGCTGAAGGCGATCTCCAACTCGCCTCTCCAGCGCACCGAGAAGCTGTCGGCGTTAACCACGTTTGCATCGGGCGACCCGGCGCCCCAGGTGAAGTCGATCACCGGATCGACGCGGGTCAGCACGGGGTCGCCGGCCAGGTTAGGATTATTGAAGTATTCGGCTCGAAGCCCGCCGCCGGGCGAGGTGGTGGTAAAGGTCCAGACGTCGCCTCGATACGTTGCGACGCCGTCGAACTCGTCCACCCGCCAATAGTAGGTCTTGTCCAGTTCGAGCGTGCCGGGATCGTACGTTGGCATGGATTGGGCGACGGCGCCCGAGGCGGCGCTCACGTCGTCGAAATTATCGCCGAAGTATACATAGTGCAGTTTTGTTCCGAATGCAGGCATCCAGTTGAGCGTCAGAGGCGGGTTCAGGAAT
>CAYZAH010000701.1:0-2972 GCA_964475805.1 uncultured Pirellulales bacterium
TAGGCCCGGGCACAGGCTCAGCCTCGGTTCCCCCAAACTCCTCCGGCAGACACGCAATGTCCACGCCATTGCGCCCCGCGATATGAAGATGCTCGATGGCCAGTTTCAGCTTCTCGTCGTGCTTGCCTCCGAACCCGATACAAATCGCCGCCACCTTCACCTGCCTGCCCGGCAGTTTCTCACGGTTCAATTGTGGGATGATCTCTTGATTCTCAGTGTTTTGAGCAAAGCCGGTTCCCACAAAAAGGATCAACAGAACATAACGTCCAATTGAAATATGAGATTTCATTTTTGTCTTCCAAGAAGGGATCAGGAGCCTTTCTTCATTGTATAAGTGTAGTCACAGGTCTAAGAAAAATCAAGATGGGCGATATGGAGCTGGCGAGTGCCGGTTTTTGGATCAATGGCATCGAAGCAGATCGCGTCGCCGATGCGGTTCCAGCGGGGGTGGAAGTCACATCGCAGGTCGCCGGAGATGTTGCGCTTGAGTTTCATGTCGAACGTCACGAGCGTTTTGCCCCGTTTGGTTTCCACGTTGTAGACGATGATCGATTGGTTAAGGCCGTGCTTTCGGTCGGTGGCCAGCCAGTTGCCGTCGGGTCCGAACGTGCAGTGACCGTCGAAATCAAGCAATCCTTCGTCCAGGACCTTGTAGTCTTTTTGGCCGTCGGTGAAAAGGACATGCCGCCGGCCCCGGCCTCGATACCTGAACGTCGCGACGATTTCCTTATCATTGCGCCAATCGAAATGGGAGACACTGCTGCCATAAGGGATGACCTCGCGCAAATTATCACCGTCGCGATCTGCGGTGAACATACCGGTTTCCAGGTGCCCGTTTTCCATCGAGCGACCGAGGAAGAAAAAGCGAGAGTCACTCTTGTTGAATACAGTATGGTTGCACCACAGGTGACGGTCTTTCAATTCCGGATGCCGGTCCTTGATGAGTTGATAGAAATCGGAAATGGAGACGGCTAATTTCCGTTGGCCAGTCCGCAAGTCCATCACGAAGACGCCGTCGTTGTTCGGATGAGGGACATTTATCGTCGGATCTTCGATCCCCTCGTAGCCAACGGTTCTTCGCAGGCGACCGAGCCGGCCGTAGGACAGGCTGAGGGCGTATCGTCCGGAATGGCTTAAGCCGTTTATCGCGGCCGGGAGGATTCGCTTTTTACCGGTCCGGATATTCATCACCACGGAGATGACCTGATTGCTTTGCCGGTCGTTGTAAAGGACTTCATCGTCGTCCAAAGGATTCCAATGAAGCATAGCTCCTTGCTGGAGATTCCAGGCGTGGGTTTCGGATATCTTTTCGAAGGTGCCTGATATCGCATCGACCAGACCGATCGTGGCGGGTTCATCCTGGTTGGGGAAATGATCCTGAAACGGACTTTCCAGCGAAAGCAGATATTGGCCGGACCGACTCCACGGACAGATGCCATAGTAGCCAAAGAAATGATGCCTCGGACCACGAGTTAGCATTTGAATTTCACACCTGGGTAGCCCACCTTCGCGTTTTGCAGAAATCTCCGAATTTGAAGAACTTAATACCGCTCCGCCAGCCAAAGTCTGTTTTAAGAAGTTCCGTCGAGAGATAAACATTTCTTTTCACCCAAAAGAGTGTCATATTTATTGTTAACGAGGATACCTCTTATACAGGCTGCCAGCAAATACATTCGCATTTCAGATGGAGAATCACTGGAAAGAGTAGAGTGCGACGGTTCACACATTTTAGACTATGCGGATTGTCTTGATGAAAGTAGAATGCGGTGCACGGGTAGATCAGGATTGCCCGACAGCAATTTCAAAAGAAGAACGGTAGGAGAGAATAAGCAATTAGGTCGGGGTTTGGATCTAAAAGTGTGTTTCTGAAATAGTCATGACGATAAGGAAATGTCATTCATGACATACGTAGCCGGGCCAACATAAATGAGACTTTTTCTCACATTTATCATTAGTACCTGTGTGTTCAATATGGTCGCAGTCGCGGCCGTGTGGGACAACCTTCCTGTACAAAAAGACCTCCCCGATCCGCTGCGGATGGAAGATGGACGCCGTGTGAAGACCGTTGCGGATTGGAGAGAACGCCGCAAGGAAATTCTTGCTCTTACGTTGCGCTATGAGTATGGCCATGTGCCGCCTGCGCCGGGAAACGTGGAGCTGGACAAAGTATTGGCCGAGGACGTGCGCAACGGAGGGCTGACGCGCTACCGACAGGTCAGGCTGAAGATGGGGCCTGAACAGAAACTAACGATGACACTCCATATTTATTTCCCAGCCAAAATGAAGGTTCCCCGGCCGGCGGTGCTTCGGATAGGGTTGGGCGATGAAGCCGTGCGTCCGACGAATGAACGAGGTTACGTCTTCGCCTGCTTCGACAACCGTGAGCTTGATCCGGATACCGAGGGTTACGATGTCGTCGGGCCGGCGCAGAAACTCTACCCGGCGTACGACTGGGCCAGCATAGCCGCGTGGGCCTGGGGGGCGTGCCGGGCACTGGATTACCTGGTGACATTGCCGGAAGTGGATGCGGGCAAAGTTGTCATCACCGGGCATTCCCGATGTGGCAAGACAGCCTTGCTGGCCGGGGCATTGGATGAACGCTTCGCCCTCGTCGTGCCGAACGGCGCGGGGTGCGGCGGCACATCGTGCTCGAGGATACTCAGTGACGGCTCGGAATCGCTGGGTCTGATTACAGATAAGAAAAGGTTCTACAGTTGGTTCCAAAAAGATTTCGGTCAGTTCGCAGGCCATGAAGACCGCCTGCCTTTCGATCAGCACTTTCTCAAGGCCCTGATTGCACCCCGGCCCTTGCTAACGACGGATGCCTTCAACGACCGATGGGCCAATCCGCTCGGCAACCAGGCCGCCTTCCTCGGAGCGATGCCCGTCTACAATCTCCTGGGCGTTCCGGAGAACAACATGATGCATTTCCGCCAGGGTAATCACGACCAATTACCCTCGGATTTCAAACT